>NQJH01000133.1 GCA_002256685.1 Methylococcaceae bacterium NSP1-2
TTGCATCGTGCGTTGTGTACTTGTTTTGACCACATGACCTATCTGTTTGAGGTGCATCAGCATCTCGATGAACACAGACTACGCGCCATTACCCTGCATGGCACAGCAGGCTTGAGTCGTGGTATGGTGGTTTATGATACTGGCGCACCATTGCAAGTGCCTGTCTCTGAACAATGCCTAGGGCGTTTGCTGAATATTTTTGGCGAACCTTTGGATGGTCTCGCAGTCTTACCACAAAATTCATTTCGTAATATTCACGCTAAACCCTTAGCCTTATCAGAAGCCATCGGTATCAGTGGCATACTGGAAACGGGCATTAAAGTCATTGATTTATTATGCCCGTTTGTTAAAGGCGGCAAAACGGGCTTGTTTGGTGGTGCGGGTGTTGGTAAAACGGTGCTGGTGATGGAATTTATTCATGCAGTGTCGGCGATTCATAAAGGTGTTTCAGTGTTTGCGGGGATTGGTGAACGAATTCGTGAAGCGCATGAATTGTGGCGGGAAATGCAGCAAGCAGGCGTGATGAAAGATACTTTAATGGTATTCGGGCAAATGGATGAATCGCCGGGGGTACGTTTTCGTGTTGGTTTGTCGGCGTTAACTTATGCGGAATATTTGCGTGATACCCTTTGTACAGGCGGGCAGTGAAATTTCCAGTTTGTTGGGACGTATGCCTGCTACGGTGGGTTATCAACCGACACTTACTACCGAAGTCGCCGAATTGGAAGACCGTATTTTATCCACGCAACAAGGCGCGATTACCTCAGTACAAGCGGTTTATGTGCCTGCCGACGATATGACTGATCCAGCGGTCAGTGCGATACTCAGTCATTTGGATACTATCGTTATT
The DNA here is from genome assembly GCA_002256685.1 of Methylococcaceae bacterium NSP1-2. Taxonomy (GTDB): domain Bacteria; phylum Pseudomonadota; class Gammaproteobacteria; order Methylococcales; family Methylomonadaceae; genus UBA4132. The sequence continues at coordinate 851 of NQJH01000133.1, forward strand.
TTGTCACGCGATCAGGCGAGTAAAGGTATTTATCCAGCGGTTGATCCGTTACGTTCTAGCAGTAAGATGATGGATAAGCATACATTAGGCGAGCGTCATGTTGCGGTTGCTGAGGGTGTGCGGGAACATTTAGCGCGTTATGCTGAATTGGAGGATATTATCGCCATGTTGGGCATTGAAGAATTATCGGAAACTGACCGTAAAATAGTGATGCGGGCGCGAAAATTGCAGCGTTATTTGACGCAACCGTTTTCAGTATTGGCGCATGATACGCGGCAAACAGGGGTTTCTGTGCCGCTTGCGCAAACCTTGAGTGATTGCGAGGGGTTTTTATCTGGGCGTTATGATGCGGTTTCTGAGGAACAATGTTATATGCGTGGCGCGATGCCCACTGATTTATGAGCGCGTTTAGCCTAAATCTATTTGCCTCTGACCAAGCACAACGCCTTGAAGGAATTACGGTGTTTGTCGGTGAAGATGCTTCTGGCAGTTTTGGCATTCAAGCCCATCATGCGCGTTTTATGACGACGCTGATTTTTGGTTTGGCGCGGTTTAAACAAGCCGAAGACGTTTGGCACTATCTGGCTGTACCGAGTGCAGTGCTGTATTTTAATGATAATGCGCTGACCATTACTACGCCGCATTTTTTGCTGGATAGTAATTTGGAACGTATTAGCAGTTTATTACAGCAACAATGGGCTAATCAGGAAGACGAAGTACGCGCCACACGGGAAAGCCTAAAACGTATGGAACACGCAATGCTGAAACGCTTGATGTCTTTGAAACATAAAACCGTGTGGCAATCATGAAACGACAACAACAGCTAAAAAAACGCATCGACACGCAGATTCAGCGCATGAAACAAGCGGAACAAGATCGCCCTAATCTGTTATCACAAACGGTCTATATCGGCACACTGGGTTTAGTGATGGTGTTGCCGATAGTCGCAGGCGCGTATCTTGGGCATTGGTTGAATGGATTGGTTGCGGGTTATTCCATGCGCTGGACGTTGAGTTTATTATTTAGCGGCGTGGTAATCGGCTTTTTTAATGTTTATTTTTTGATTAAAAACAAATAGGGCTTAGCCGTGGAAGGAGACGTAGCGATTCATGTTGGTCCGTTGGTGATTGGTTTATCACTACTAACGACGTGGGGTATTATGTTGGTGATTAGCCTGATTGCTTGGCTAACAACTCGCCATTTGGAGTTATTGCCTAATGCGATACAAACGCTAGTGGAAGGTATCGTAGTCAGTATTGATGAAGCGATATTGGCAGTCGCGCCAGAACATGGACGGCAAATTATGCCGTTTATTGCCACGTTGTGGCTGTTTTTGATTGTTGCCAATTTAGTGGGTTTAATTCCTGAACTGCATTCGCCTACCCGTGATTTGTCGGTAACTTCCGCGCTGGCGGTGTTGGTGTTTTTTTCGGTGCATTGGTTTGGTATTAAAACGCAGGGCTTAAAAAAATACCTGCGTCATTATCTAAGCCCTAGCCCGATTTTATTACCGTTTCATATTATCAGTGAGTTTACTCGCACATTGGCGTTAGCTATTCGCTTGTTTGGTAATATTATGAGTTTAGAAATGGCGGCCATGTTGATTTTGCTGGTGGCAGGTTTTCTCGCCCCGATTCCCATTTTAATGCTGCATATAATTGAAGCATTGGTACAAGCCTATATATTTGGTATGTTGGCACTGATTTATTTAGCGGGTGCTATGCAATCTCAATCTCTTAACTCACAGGAATAATCATGTCTGATATTACCCTCATCGTTCTTTGTTCCAGTGTTGCCGCTGTTATCGGTATTGCCTTGGGTATTATGTTGCCGTCCATCGCAATGGGTAAGGCGATTAGTAGCGCGTTGGAAGCCTTATCGCGGCAACCCGAATCTGAAAAGTCGATTATGCGCACGCTGTTTATCGGATTAGCCATGATTGAATCACTGGCGATTTATTGCTTGGTGATTATTTTAATTGTGCTGTTTAGAAATCCTTTGCTGGAATATATCGTTAATAAATAAGGCTTGCCCGTCATGCAGTTTGACCTCACCACCTTTATTTTTGAAATCATCAATTTCCTGATTCTAATCTGGATTTTGCAACGCCTGTTTTATAAGCCTTTGCTAGAGGTGATTGCTAAACGTAAACAATTCATTGACCAGACTTTAGCCGATGCCAAAGCCATACAAGCACAAGCCGATGAACAGCGCAATCTATATGAAAATCGGCAAAAAGCATGGGAACAGGAAAAACAATCGGCGATGAACGCGCTCAATTCGCAATTGGAACTGGAAAAAGTAGCGGCTATGCGGCAATTGACTATTGATCTTGAAGCAGAGCGACAAAAACACACGGTCACCCAGTTACATAAACTGCATGAACTTGAGCAACAAGCAGAAAAACAAGCTCTCACTAACGCTGCCAAATTCGCCAGTTTGCTTCTTAAACAAGCCGCGACTCCTGAACTGGAAACACGATTATTCGATCTTCTACTCAGCCAGTTAACGGCATTACCCAAAGTCTGTCAGCACTCTTTACAATCGTTGAACGAGCAACAAGATATTCCCATTCAAATTAGCAGCGCATACCCCTTGACTACTGAACAACATGAGCAGTTACAACAACAATTAAGTGCGCAAATTCATCAACCCATTCGCTTTGACTATCAACAAAATCCTGAACTGATTGCAGGTGTCCGTATCGACATCGGTGCGTGGGTGTTAAACGCTAATTTGCAACACGAACTGCTAGGTTTTGCCCAATTTGACGATGACTTTGAATAAACCCAACTCTTTGCTGGCTAAACAAAGCACTTGGCTGACCGACTATAGCTTAGATTTGCGCATAGTCGAGCAAGGCACGGTTATTTCAGTGGGCGATGGCATTAGCTGGATTAAAGGCTTACCTTCAGCGGCTATCGAAGACATCTTGCTATTTGCCGATGGCAGTAAAGGCATGGTGTTTGATTTGAGTCACGACAAAGTGGGTGCGATTTTGCTGTATGCCAGCGAAAACCTAACAGCCGGAACTACCGTGCATCTTGCCAGACACGCTTTGAGTGTGCCGGTCGGTGATGAATTTATCGGTCGAATTATTGACCCCTTAGGCTTGCCGCTGGATGGAAAGCCAGCACCGACTAGCATTCAGCGAGAGAATTTAGAAAAAGCCTCACCCGCCATTATTGCGCGTGATTTTGTCCAAAAACCGTTATACACAGGCATTAAAATTATCGACACGCTGATTCCTATCGGCAAAGGTCAACGGCAATTGCTAGTCGGTGATGAAGGTTTAGGACGCAGTGCTATCGCTATCGACACGGTGATTAATCAAAAAAATAAAAACGTGTTGTGCATTTATGTATTGATTGGGCAAAAACGCTCGGCGGTGGTCAGCACGATAGACACGCTAAGAAAGCATGGCGCGTTAGATTACACCGTGTGCGTAGTCGCAGAAGCCAGTGCTTTACCCGGTTTACAATATATCGCGCCGTTTGCAGGCTGCGCGTTGGCTGAATATTGGATGGCACAAGGGCTAGATACGCTGATTGTTTACGATGATTTATCTACTCATGCCCGCACTTACCGCGAGTTATCGCTGTTATTACACAGACCACCGGGTAGAGAAGCTTATCCGGGTGATATTTTCTTTATCCATTCCAGACTATTAGAACGCTCAACCAGTCTGAATGCTGAAAACGGCGGCGGCAGTATGACCGCGTTGCCGATAGTTGAAACCAAGCAGGGTGAAATTGCCGCCTACATTCCTACCAATCTGATTTCCATTACTGACGGGCAAATTTATTTAGATAATGATTTATTTGTATCGGGTTTTCGTCCCGCTATAGACATTACCCGTTCCGTATCGCGTATAGGAGGTAAAGCCCAGCACGCCAGTATTCGCCATCAAGCGGGACAAATGAAACTGGATTATCTCCAGTTTTTAGAATTGGAAGCCTTTACCCGCTTTGGTCAGCGTTTAGAAGCCTCTATGGAAGTGCGGATTAAACGAGGTCGATTGCTGAGAGAAATTCTTAAACAAGATCGCTTAACGCCACTCGATAATTTATTTCAACTGGCGTGGCTGATTGCATTTAACGAAGGCTTGTTAAATTCAGCTGAACCGAAAGACATTCAAAACTGGCTTAATCGTCTGGAACAAGGCATTAAAACCACTGCGTTGACATTGGATAGCAGTAGCGAACAATGGCAAACAGCCCTTCGTGAGTGGCTAAATTTGAACACCCAGACAACAGTATGAGCCAAAGTCACGAACTGCAACTGCATATAAGAAAACTCGGTGAGATTCGCAGCATTCTCAATTCGATGAAAAATTTGGCATTGATTGAAACCCACAAGCTGGCGCGTTTGCAGATTCTCCAAAGTCAGGCGGTTGCGGCTATTGAAACGGTCATCAACGACTTGTTATCTTTTTATCCGCATTTGGCAACTGCCGATGCTCATGCGCCTTCGGTTTGCTTGCTAGTTGGTACAGAACGGGGCTTTTGTGGCGATTTTAATGAAAAATTGATACGCGCTAGCATCGAGCAGGGCTATACGCAAACTATCGCTGTTGGTAGCCGATTGGCTAATAAAATGACAGATTGTGAACTTGAAAGTGTGACGATTATTGCCGGAGCCAATGTCGCCGAAGAAGTGCCACTGATTGTTAATCGCCTGATAGACAGTATTGTTCCTGCTAGTCATCACTTGGCAATACGCTTAACTGCAATCTACTACGACAGCCCTACCCAGCCCATTTGCCAACGGCAATTACTTCCGCTTAGTCCGCAGCCCAGTTCCATATCGAATCACCGCCACCCACCGCTACTACTTAATTTACCACCCGAAGTATTTTTTTCAGATTTACTGGGTCATTATTTATTGGCAGTCCTACATGAAATTCTCTACCTATCATTAACAACAGAAAATCATCGCCGCCTTCAACATCTGGAAGGCGCGGTCAATCATTTAGATGATGAAACCACCAGTTTGCAGCGCAAAGCACAAATTTATCGTCAGGAAGAAATTACCGAAGAGATTGAAGTTATTTTGCTGAATGCGGAAAAT
>NQJH01000134.1 GCA_002256685.1 Methylococcaceae bacterium NSP1-2
TATCGGTGATAGTCGCGGGTAGAACATTGAGAATGCTGGTAGCTTTAGCGACTTCGAGGGTAATGCTGACATCACGCGCATAAATTTGAATGCGTAATGGTGTGCCTAGCGCGGCATTGATTGCAGATAAACTCAGTTCACCACCCGCAAACGCTACGCGAGTTAGATGATAAGCGGTTTCATGCTCAATAACGGTTGCTTGCCAAACACTCGCGGCTTGCCTGTCTTGAGATTGTGGGAGGTCTATACGGCTGAGGGTTTCTGATAACAAACCCGCCGCTTGTACTTTGCCATCCGCTAACAGCACTAAATAATCGGCTAATTGGGCGACTTCTTGCTGAGAATGGGTGACATACAACACGGGAATATTCAGTTCACTGTGTAAGCGGGTTAGAAAGGGCAGAATTTCTTGTTTACGCTGGGAATCCAGCGACGCTAGTGGTTCATCCATTAGCAATAGTTCGGGATTCAATACCAACGCCCGCGCAATAGCGACCCGTTGCCGTTCACCGCCTGATAAGCGTTCTGGCATTCTTTCTAGTAAGTGCGCAATGCCTAATAGCTCAATCACTTGATCAAACTTTGCGGTTTTTGCGTTCTGTCCGATACGTTTTAAGCCATAACATAAATTATCTAACACCGTTAAATGAGCGAATAAATTGGCTTCTTGAAACACATAGCCCAGTGAGCGTTTATGTGTCGGTAAAAACAGCTTATTGTCGCTGTTTTGCCATATTTTGCCATTGATGGTTAATAACCCTTGTGGTGCGTGTTGCAAACCGGCGATACAGCGTAATAACGTGGTTTTTCCTGAGCCTGAATGCCCAAATAACACAGTGATGCCAGAACTAGGCAAACGTAGGTCAACATCTAATGAAAACGCGCCGTAATTGAGTTTAAATTGGGCAATGATTGAATCAGTCATTTTAGCGGTGCGACAGAATTGGTTTTAAGCGTGCTGTACAACAACAATAAAACCAAGAATGAAAATACCAATAAGCCACCCGCTAAACCATGCGCTTGACTGTATTCCATCGCTTCAACATGATTATAAATCTGCACCGATACCACGCGCGTTCTTTCGGGAATATTGCCGCCTACCATTAACACCACGCCAAACTCGCCAACCGTATGGGTGAAGCCTAGAATTGCCGCTGTTAAAAATCCAAAACGTGATAACGGCATCACAACGGTGAAAAAGGTATCCAGCGGATTAGCGCGTAAAGTTGCCGCCGCTTCTAAAGGTGCGTCACCGATAGCCGTGAACGCGGTTTGTAAAGGTTGCACGACAAACGGTAAGGAATACAATACCGATGAGACCACTAAGCCAGCAAAGGTAAATGGCAACGTTCCTATGCCTAATTTAGTGGTCAGTTGACCGACTACGCCGTTAGGACTCATCAACACTAATAAATAAAAACCCAATACTGAAGGTGGCAACACTAACGGTAGCGCGACTAACGCATTACAAACACTTTTCCAGCGAAAGCGGGTGCGAACTAACCACCACGCTAACGGCGTACCCAGTAACAATAAAATAAACGTTGCAAGACTGGCGACCTTAAGCGTCAACCATAACGCATCAATATCAGCCGCGCTTAGCATAAGAAATCGTGGTTGTTATGTCGGGTTACGCTATCGCTAACCCAACCTACGGATTCAATTAGCCAAGCCATAACCGTATTTACTAATAATTGCTTTCGCTTCAGGCGATTTTAAAAATTGTATCAAGGCGGGGGCGGCAGGATTGCCTTCACCTTTTTTCAATAGCACTGCATTTTGCTTAATCGGCGTATAAAGATTTTCAGGAACTTGCCACGCCGAACCGTTCACTATCTTGCTTTTATCAGGATTAATAACTTGCGATAAGGCAACAAAACCCAATTCAGCATTGCCTGTGCTTATAAATTGATAAGTTTGGGTGATATTCTCGCCTTGTACGAACAAAGGTTGCAGTTTATCAAACAAGGTTTTAGTTTTTAAAACCTCCACTGCCGCCGCACCGTAAGGCGCAAGTTTTGGATCAGCCAATGCCAAATGTTTAAAACTACCTTTACTGAGAATCTCGCCTTTGTCATCAACCAAGTTAGCCGTTGCTGACCATAAAACTAATTTGCCAATCGCATAGGTAAAACTACTATCAGCCACCGCAAAGCCGTCTTGCGCTACTTTAGCGGTGGTCTTGTCATCAGCGGCTAAGAACACTTCAAAGGGTGCGGCATTTTCTATTTGAGCAACAAATTTACCCGATGCACCAAAAGATAGATTGGCACTGTACCCCGTCTTTTTTTCAAATAGCTCGGCAATTTCTGTCATTGGTTTAGTAAAGTTAGCCGCAACTGCTACTATCGTGGTTTCGGCTTGGCTTATCATGCTGACAGTCAATAAACCAATGACCGTTAGCAAACGAATGAATCTATGAAAAAACATGGTGACTCCTAATTTTTTTCGTTCCCCCGCAACGCGTGGGAAATAGTAACTCGTATTAAAAACGCTACACATAGAAATAATCAATATCCTGAGCATTGGTTTTGTGGAATTATTAAGTCGCCTATAACTGTAAATTTAACAGGGATTACCTTTTGAGCATTATAATTCGCTATGTACAAAAGTAAATAACGATTGTGAAAACAAACTATCAATATGTCGAATATTTTTAATATGGAAAAAAAACAAAATGGCAATATCCCACCAATGTGGGTGGAAGGTGAATTACGGTTAGCGGGCGCATTGGATAACCGTATTATTGGCTTGCTAACGGCTATTCAAAAAACGGGTTCACTGAATCAAGCCGCTAAACAACTGGGCTTGAGTTATAAAGGCGCGTGGCAAATTCTCGAACGAACCAATAACAGTGCACCCAAAATATTAGTAACGACTGCGACGGGCGGTAGTAAAGGCGGTGGCAGTTGTTTAACGGATGCAGGACAAGCGTTACTCGCGCTTTTTACTCGCTTAGAACAACAACATCAGCATTTTCTTGAACAACTGAATCGTGATCTGGCAAATAATCCCGATATGGTTTTGCTATTACAACGCTTGGTTGTTAAAACCAGTGCGCGTAATCAACTGTTTGGGCGGGTGACTGATATTCGCGCGGGTAGCGTTAATGCGGAAGTGATGGTGCAGTTGAAAGGCGGAGAAACTATCGTCACCACAACAGACCTCAGTTTATTGACTGAACTTGAATTAAAAATCGGTGTTGATGCGGTGCTGTTAATTAACAGTGCGGACATCACTTTAGTTGTTGAGGCAAATTCTCATCAATTTTCTGCGCGTAATCATTTGGCTTGCCATGTCCTTTCTATTCAACAAACCGCTGCCAATGTAGAAGTCATCGTGTTATTGCCGAGTGGCGAAACGCTGATCGCTAACATTGTCCCAGAAAGCTTGGAAAACCTAAAACTCTCAATAGGGAAGCCGGTGTGGGTGATATTTAAAGCAAATGTACCGTATTTGGGCATCCGCGAATAATTCACCGCTCGATAATACACACCCGTTTCAAAAATTCGTACGGCTCACTGCCATTAAGTTAACTTAGACAAGCTCAGCACAAACGGCTTTAGTGTGCCTTCGGCTACGGTTTTAACCATTGATTGTCGCAAAACCGAGAAAGTGGCAGGCGTATCATTATTGAAAATGAATATAACGAAAGCCATAGCGAGTAATGCGGTGATTTTTATTAATGGCACACGCTATGCTTACAAAAAACTACTGTGTTATTGGCATACACGCTAATACATGTTACGGTGTTTTTTTATTATAGTAATTTAAGGTGTTTATATGTTTGAAGTTGTTGTCTTGTTCGTACTTGTCGTTGCAGCATGGTATGCCCGTCCGTTTTTTTTCAAATCGAAAATCGCTAATCAATCGACCTGCTCAAACAAATTGAAAGTCCCAGAGGATTCCGTACTTAGACGGCATTTCCTCACCCATTTACAAAGTGAAATCGAATCCGCCTTATTTGCACGTCCAACCGATTCTGTTTTACAGCGACATTACGATTCGTTGGTTACTGCTGAACTAGAAAATCGTTTGGCAAAATAAATAAATTAAACTATTCAGTTTGCGGCATATACTTGCCGCAAACTGGTTCATAACATAATCTTCACTGCGTATTTTTTAGTGGCATAATATCATATTATTATATACCATACCATATAATATGAAATTAACAACCGAGATATTATAATTGTTTTGATTGGTGGAGAAAAAGGCAGGGCTTACGCACGAAATTTCCCGAACAGAATGCTATCCATATAATCGTTACTCCAGCCTGCTTTTTTCCGTTTTGCTCGGATACTGTTCCTAGATGTTGAGTCCTGTCGAATGAGGTTGAGAGCGATCTTACGCAGAATAGCAAAGCAGCGAGCAGAGTTAGACTCTCTGATTCGACACTCATCTTCTCGAAAACTCATGTCCAGCACCCAATGCAGGCGGTTTTCAATACCCCAGTGACTACGAATTGCTCGGATTTGCTGCGCTACGGAATCATTACAACTCGAGAGGAAATAGCGAATCTCGCACCGTGTCTTATCTTGGTTAGCCACATGACGGATGGTCTCGACTGCCAGTACTTGCCGTAACCCATGCCACTGTTGCAATGCCGGTAAATGGCAGGCATCTGGACATACAAAAGCACGACGACGCACCAGCCGACCATGACTCTCATCAAAATAATCCACTGTTGGACGAAGTGAACTTCCCACACGAAAGCAGCGTTCGGCACAATAGCTTTGCACCGCTTCGTGCATTCGTTTTTGATTACCTTTGAGTGCCAAGATGTAATCCGCTCCCTGAGCGATAATTTTCTCAGCAATAGCACGTTGGCAGCCCATCGCATCAATGGTAATAATACTGCCCTTGAGGTTTAGGCTGTCGAGCAGTTCAGGAATAGCCGTAATCTCATTAGACTTGCCGTCTACTTTACGTTGCCCAATGGCAATCCCTCGCCGAGTAGAAAATGCACTCAACAAGTGGAACGGCTTCTGCTCCTTACTCGCATCAAAAGACCGACGTAATGTCTTGCCATCGATAGCCACCACCTCGCGCTGTTCTACGCTGGAAAAACTAGCGACCCATTCAAGAAAACAATGCTCGATGGCATCTGGATTAATAATCATGAATAGCCGCCGAAAGGTATCATGTGAAGGTATACCGTTTTGCAACCCTAAGAACGTTGCTAGCCAGTCCTTCTTCTCTTTGCCGTATAGCTCAATATCTTCCCAACTTTCAGCTCCAGCAACCACCGCACACACAGCAATCACTAGAATATCAATCAGACGATGTAAAACCTTTCCAGCACAACGCGGATCCTCCAGTACAGAAAAATGCTTAACCAGTCGTGTGTACATTCTTTATCCTTTGTTTATCAAAGGATAAAGAATCACTAATTTTTATAGTTATTGTCCAGAAAAATTTCGTGCGTAAGCCCTGG
>NQJH01000135.1 GCA_002256685.1 Methylococcaceae bacterium NSP1-2
ATAACGTACCTGCTTTATCGACACCAAATTCAAATTTGGTATCGGCAATAATAATGCCGCGTTCTTTGGCGTAACTTGCCGCTTCTTTGTATAGTTTCAAACTGGCATCGCGTACTTGTTCGGCTAAATCTTGTCCGATTAACGCGACGGTTTCAGCAAACGAGACGTTTTCATCATGTTGATCGACGGCGGCTTTGGTTGATGGCGTGTAAATGGGTTCGGGCAGTTGTTGGGCTTGTTGTAAGCCTTCGGGTAATTGAATGCCGCACACTGCCCCTGTCTTTTGATAATCTTTCCACCCTGAACCTATCAGATAACCGCGTACAATGGCTTCAACAGGTAACGGCGTTAATAATTTAACGACGATAGCGCGTCCTTCAATCGGGGCGCGTTCTTCGGCATTGGGTATTATCTGTTCTAAGGGAATATCAACGATATGGTTAGGCATGACGTGCTGCATTTTTTTAAACCAGAAATTAGAAATACTGGTTAATACCCGTCCTTTATTAGGAATGGGATTGGGCAAAATGACATCAAATGCAGACAGTCTATCGGTGGTAACAATGAGCATGTGTTCATCATCAATGGCATAAATATCACGCACTTTGCCACGCGCAATGAGTTTTAAAGAAGGCAGTTCTGATTGATAAAGTGCGTCTGGAGTGGTCATAAGTCCTCGATAAGTTGCAAGATGGTTAATGTTATAATTTTAACATTATTAACGGTATAGGGTTGTTTGAATGAGTTTTTTAAAGTCGGTAGTCGGTGGTGTATTTGGCTTTGTGGTCGGTGGACCGCTAGGTGCTATTGTAGGTGCATCCCTTGCCTATCAACTGGGTAATAGTGAAAGTGAAGCTGATACTAGCGAGTCATCCCAAACGCAAATGGCGTTTTTTGTGGCGACTTTTTCAGTGATGGGTTGTATGGCTAAAATAAATGGTAGGGTTTGCCCTGCGGCAATCAGCTTTGCTAAGCAAATCATGAATGAATTGCAGTTAAATGCCGAACTACGCACCACGGCGATTGATCTTTTTCGACAAGGAAAACAAGTAGATTTCCCGCTGGATCATGTGTTAGCTGAATTTTATAAAGAATGTCGCCAAAGCCCCGCGCTAATCCAGCGTTTTGTAGAAATTCAGTTACAAACAGCGATTGTTGACGGCACTTTAACCAGTGCCGAAGATGAATTATTATGGCGCGTGTGCCATCAACTAAAAATATCTCGCTTTCATTACCAACGGACAAAAATGCGGCTGTTCACGCAACAGTATTTTTATCAATCCAAAATACATAGCCCAACAGTACGACCCGCATCCCGTTTAGCCGAGGCGTATCAGGTGTTAGGTGTAAGCCCCGATGCAAGCCAAACCGAAATTAAAAAGGCTTATCGCCGCCTAATGAGTCAACATCACCCCGACAAACTGGTTGCCAAGGGCTTGTCTGACGACAGAATGCGGCTTGCCAAAGAAAAAACGCAGCAGATTAGCAAAGCCTACGAAACTATTCAAAAGTTAGGTAGCAAATTCACTCGCTAATCACGACTGTGTTCAATTGTTTATTTTGGTATGAGTCGCCGTAGCTCTAATGAAGCATCTTCATCATCAGAGGTGTCTAGCCCCATATCACCATTACCATAAGCGGTATTTTCATCGCCCAATTTAATCATTAAGCGTACTTCATTTTTAGAGTCTGCGGAGTTGAGTGCATCTTCGTAGCTAATTTTGTGTTCTTTGTATAAATCATAAAGAGCCGCATCAAAGGTTTGCATACCCTGCTCTTTTGAATCTTTCATTAATTCTTTGAGCTTATGAACCTCACCTTTGCGGATATAATCTTTAGCTAATGGTGTATTAAGGAAAATTTCCACGACCGGATAACGCCCTTTACCATCGGCGCGTTTAATCAATTGTTGCGCCACAATACCCTTCAGATTCAGTGACAAATCCATCAATAATTGATCGTGTAATTCATCAGGGAAAAAATGCAGGATACGATCTATCGCTTGGTTGGCATTATTGGCGTGTAGCGTTGATAAACATAAATGTCCTGTTTCTGCAAAGGTAATTGCATTTTGCATGGTTTCTCTAGTTCTAATTTCACCGATCAGAATCACATCAGGTGCTTGACGCAGGGTGTTTTTTAACGCGACCTCATAAGATTCAGTATCTAGTCCTACTTCACGTTGGCTGATAATACAGCCTAGATGCGGGTGCTGAAACTCTATCGGGTCTTCAATAGTAATAATATGACCACGACTATTTTTATTACGGTGCTTAATTAACGCCGCTAAGGTGGTTGATTTACCCGTGCCTGTCGCCCCTACAAAAATGACCAACCCCCGCTTTTCCATGATGAGGTCTTTTAAAATAAGCGGTAAATTCAAATCTTCAAGATCGGGTATATCATGCTCAATACGGCGCAACACCATAGCAGCGGCATCACGCTGAGTAAAGGCACTGACTCGAAATCTGCCTAAGTCTGGATAAGAAATAGCAAACTGGCACTCTTTGGTATTTTCAAATTCTTTTTGCTGAGCTGGACTCATAATACCTTCGACAATTTTTAACGATTGCGTCTCTGTCAACGGTACTTTGGAAACATCGATTATCGTCCCATCAACCTTTATACAAGGGGGTCGTCCTGCTGTTATAAATAAATCAGAAGCTTTTTTCTGGCACATCAATACCAGTAATGCTTTAAAATCCATGATAATCTCCTTAACGGAACATTTCTTTATTAACCGCTTTAGTCATTGCCATTGCCGACGTGACCAAGCCTTTATCAACCAATTCTTTCAGATTTTGATCCAGCGTCTGCATACCATCCCTGCGTCCTGTTTGAATCGCAGAATACATTTGTGCAACTTTAGCCTCACGAATTAAGTTTCTAATCGCTGCCGTACCCACCATAATTTCATGTGCGGCAATACGACCACCGCCGACTTTCTTAAGCAGTGACTGCGAAATAACCGCCTGTAATGACTCTGATAACATCGAACGTATCATTTCCTTTTCTGCCGCTGGGAATACGTCAATAATACGGTCGATGGTTTTGGCGGCGGACGTGGTATGTAATGTACCGAATACAAGATGCCCTGTTTCTGCCGCCGTCATAGCAAGACGAATAGTTTCTAAATCTCGCATTTCACCCACCAAAATAATATCGGGGTCTTCACGCAGTGCTGAACGCAAGGCTTCATTAAAACCATGGGTATCACGGTGAACTTCGCGCTGATTGATTAAGGATTTTTGGCTTTCATGGACAAACTCGATAGGATCTTCAACGGTAAGAATATGCGCATAATCATTGTAATTAATATGATTAACCATCGCCGCTAGCGTGGTTGATTTACCCGAACCGGTAGGACCTGTTACTAAAATAAGACCGCGTGGTTTTTTACACAATTCTTCAAAAAACTTGGGTGCTTTTAAATCTTCCAAACTTAATACGACTGAAGGAATGGTTCTAAAAACCGCCGCCGCCCCACGTTCCTGATTAAAGGCGTTGACCCGAAATCGAGCCACACCCGGTAAATCAAATGAAAAGTCGGTTTCTAAAAATTCTTCGTAATCACGGCGTTGTTTATCATTCATAATGTCATAAATCAACGCATGAACACCTTTATGATCTAATGACGGAATATTAATACGCCGAATATCCCCATCAACTCGAATCATCGGCGGAAGTCCCGCTGATAAATGTAAATCCGATGCTTTATTTTTAACAGAAAAGGCCAATAACTCAGTAATATCCATAAACATCCCTCGGAAACATAAAAGTAAACGATTATTTTATACCATAACCTAACTCATTGCTTTTTTGAAGCATTGATATTCATAATCCCTTAGCTATTTACTATGAGCACGATCATTCAATCTTTAAAACAACTGCACGCACAAATTCAGCAAGCTGAAACATGCTACCAACGCCAATCAGATTCAGTATTATTACTGGCAGTAAGTAAATCTAAACCTGCCTCAATGATTACTACCGCTTACCAAGCAGGGCAACGCCATTTTGGTGAAAACTACCTACAAGAAGCCCTGAGTAAACAACAAGCTTTAGGCGCGTTTGATATAACATGGCATTTCATAGGTCCGATTCAATCCAATAAAACCAAGGCTATTGCCAGTCATTTTGACTGGGTACATAGTGTGGATAATTTAAAGATTGCAAGGCGGCTTAGTGAGCAACGCCCCCAGTATTTAGCCCCGTTAAATATTTGCTTACAAGTGAATATCAGTGATGAAGCCAGTAAATCTGGTCTACGCTTGAATGAATTAGCTGAACTGTGTGAGCAAGTAGCGATGCTACCTAATATAAAACTGCGCGGTGTCATGGCAATTCCTGCCCCTAGTTTTAGTTTTGAACAACAATGCCAGCCCTATAAAGTCCTTTATCAAGCGGTTAAAAAGCTTAATAAACCAGAACTTGATACGTTCTCTTTTGGTATGAGTGATGATTTAAACGCTGCGATTGCCGAAGGTTCGACCATCGTTAGGATTGGTACTGCACTGTTTGGGGCACGATAAGCGGCTTTTATCAAACCAATGTGGTGTTGATATACGCTAAATATTGTAGTTAAGCAAAAAAGCAAGCCCCTGAAAAGGGGCTTGCTGATAGTGATATTACAAAATATAAAACATTAAATAATCCATACTGAATTAATTGGCACCCCTGAGGTGTTGACACTAGTAGCAGTCACACCGACTAATTCCACTAAGGTATCGGTCGCACCGCCATCTTGGAAAACATAAGTGTTGTTAGTATCGGCAACAAAAGCAACGGTATTACCTCCGGTGATATTGGCTTGCAAATAGGTTAAGACGTTGGCTAGATTAGTAGCCGCACTGACAGCGACTGGCGTGTCGTAGCCACCAAGATTGTCAAAACTGATAATGCCACTGGTAATGCTGTGGCTACTGATCGTATCAGCTCCGACACCGACATCAGCACCATCGCCTATGCCATTACCGGCGATAAGAATACTAGATAAATCAAGCCTATCAACGCCTGCCTGATTAATTCCATTTCCCAAGGTAAAGCCATTTGCTACATCATAACTACTCACTAAGCTGTCACCTGTCGCAATAGTCAGCGTATCGATTGCAAGAGTCGATTCTGTGAGATTGTAAGTATCTTTACCAAGACCACCAATGAGAATATCTGCACCATCATCACCCGCTAACGTGTTATTTGCACTGTTACCCGTTAGTTGATTGTTCAGCGCGTTACCTGTGCCGTTAATCGCTGCCGTACCGGTGAGAACTAGGTTCTCAACGTTGGCGGCTAAGGTGTAGGAAGAAGCTCTCGAATTAACAGTATCCGTGCCTTCGCCTGCATTCTCCACGACCACATCGCCGGTATCGCTAACAGCATAGGTGTCGTTTCCTAAGCCACCTATCATGGTATCTATACCCGACCCGCCA
>NQJH01000136.1 GCA_002256685.1 Methylococcaceae bacterium NSP1-2
CGATTTTCCCGCGCCGTTATCACCGATAAAAACGACTGTATTGATTTTTTCAGTCGGTGATTCTTCGTTAAAGAAAGGAATAGTTAACTCACCAAAACGGCGAAAATTAACTAATGTGAGTTGTTTAACATGCACTATTTTTTACCAATTCAAAGTGAAGTTACATCAAGCATTTTAGTCATTATCTCATAATGCCATTGGTCGATAAAAAAGGAGTCCAAAAACGTGTTTTTGGACTCCTTAAAACCTAGGCTACTCTACCGTAACCGATTTTGCCAAGTTTCTGGGTTGATCGACATCGGTGCCTTTTAGCACGGCGACGTGGTAGGACAAGAGTTGTAGCGGGATGGTGTAAACCATTGGGGAAATTTCATTGCCAACTTGCGGGACTTTGACGATTTGAATGTTTTTGTCAGATTCAGCGGCGAGGGTTTCATCCATGAAGACGATGAGTTGTCCGCCACGGGCAGAGACTTCCTGCATATTGGATTTGAGTTTTTCTAGCAAACTGTTGTTGGGTGCGACCACAATAACGGGCATATCGACATCAATTAACGCTAAAGGGCCGTGTTTTAATTCGCCTGCGGGGTAGGCTTCGGCATGAATGTAGGAAATTTCTTTTAGCTTTAACGCGCCTTCCATTGCGATGGGATAGTGTGTGCCTCTGCCTAAAAATAGCGCGTGTTCTTTTTCGGCAAATTGCTCGGCTAAGGTTTTTATTTCCTCATCCAGTTGCAATACTTGTTCAATTTTTTTCGGTAAACCGAACAATTCGGAGGTGATTTTCTGCTCCATAACATCGGTCAGTTGAAAGCGTCTGCCCACCGCGATGACTAACATCATTAGCGCGACTAACTGGGTGGTAAAGGCTTTGGTAGATGCCACGCCAATTTCTGGACCTGCGCGGGTCATTAATACTAAATCAGATTCTCTAACTAATGAGCTTTCTGGCACGTTGCAAATAACGATGGAATATTTCGCGCCTAGTTTTTTGGCTTCTTGTAATGCTGCTAAAGTATCAGCGGTTTCGCCTGATTGCGAGATGGTGACAATGAGGGTGTCGGGCGATAACACAGGGCTACGGTAGCGAAATTCACTGGCGACTTCGATATTACAAGGAACACGCGCGAATTTTTCAAACCAGTAACGTGCCACTAATCCAGAATGGTAGCTAGTGCCACAGGCGAGTATTTGTATGGATTTGATGTTATCAAAAACGTCTGCTGCATTGTGTCCAAAGGAGTTTTCTTGCAAGCGGTTGTTGATGAATCTACCTTCCAGCGTTTGTGCAATGGCAAACGGTTGCTCATAAATTTCTTTGAGCATGTAATGGCGGTATTCACCTTTATCAACTGCGTCGGCGGTGAGTTGGCTTTGTTTGATTGGACGTTTAACCAGTTGGTCATCAGCATCATAGATGAGCAATTCTTTAATGGTTATTTTGGCAATGTCGCCTTCTTCGAGAAAGATAAAGCGTTGCGTGACAGGCAGTAGGGCGGCAACATCGGAGGCAATAAAGTATTCGCCAAAGCCCACACCAATGACTAGCGGGCTACCTTTTCGACAGGCAATTAGCGTGTCAGGTTCATCGGCACTCATGATACCTAGCGCGTAAGCACCTTCTAATTTTTTGATGGTTTGTTTAACTGCGCTTAATAAGCTGCCAGTGGTTTCTCTGGCATGATGAATTTCATGAACAATCACTTCGGTGTCAGTTTCTGAGGTGAATTCGTAACCGTTGCTGGTTTGTTCGCCTCTTAATTGTTCATGGTTTTCAATGATGCCATTATGAACTACGGCGATTTTGTTACGACTGACATGCGGATGGGCATTTGCGGTGCTGGGTTTGCCATGCGTTGCCCACCGCGTGTGGGCGATGCCTAAATAGCCTGCGATAGGATCGGCTTCTATTAATGCTTCCAGTCCTTTGACTTTGCCGAGTTCGCGTTTTCGGTAAATGTCGTTATCATGGACGACCGCTAGTCCTGCCGAATCATAACCACGGTATTCTAAGCGTTTTAAACCTTCCAATAGAATGGGTACTACGTTGCGTTGTGCTATACCACCTACAATTCCACACATTATAATTTCTCCTGTTTAACGGGTCGTTGCCAGCCTGAAAGTGTAAACTGTTTCCCTCTGCTAAGTGTCAGTTGATTTTCAGGGCAGTCTCTAGTAATTGTTGAACCTGCACCTATAGTAGCATTTTTACCAACGGTGACGGGTGCAACTAATTGGGTATCTGAACCTATAAATGCGCCATCTTCAATGATGGTTCTAAATTTATTCACGCCATCATAGTTACAGGTGATAGTACCTGCACCGATATTGACTTTACTGCCTATTGTGCTGTCACCGATATAACTTAAATGGTTGATTTTGCTGCCTAGCCCGACAGTTGATTTTTTGATTTCTACAAAATTGCCGATATGCACATCATTGGCAAGTACTGCGTCGGGTCTTAATCTGGCAAACGGTCCAATACGACTATTATCACCTATCACCGCATTCTCGATAACGCAGTTAGCGAAAATTTCGACATTATCACCAATAGTGGCATTTTTTATTTGGGTATTCGCGCCGATTTTGACGTTGTTACCGATACGGTTTTTGCCTTCTAAAATCACATTAATATCGATTTCTATGTCTTGTCCTAGCGATTCTATTGAACCACGAAGATCAAAACGGGCAGGGTCTATTAGGGTAACGCCTTGTTCCATTAGGCTACGCGCTTGCTGTTGTTGATAAACCCGCTCTAGGTGACTCAGTTGGATGCGATCATTAACGCCTAGTACTTCATCTTCGGTTTCTGCTTGACTGGTAACTATCGTTACTCCATTTTCTACAGCCATTTCAATGACATCGGTTAAATAATATTCACCTTGGGCATTATTATTGCCTAATTGAGTTAGCCATTGTTTTAGCTTATCGCCTTGTACTGCCAAGATGCCCGTATTGCCTTCCGTAATCAATTTTTCACTGGCGGATGCGTCTTTTTGTTCAACAATTTTAGTGACTTTGCCTTCCGCATTTCTGACTATTCTGCCGTAACCATTTGGGTTTTCAAGATTGACCGTTAGTAAGGCGAGGGATTGGTCATTTACATTGCTTAGTAATTGTTTTACGGTGGCTAATTTTAATAAGGGTACATCACCGTACAGAATTAACACGGTATCTGTATCGGCAATTTGGTCACTCACTTGTTGTACGGCATGACCTGTACCTAGTTGTTGTTTTTGTTCAATCCAACTGACGGGTAAATCCTTTAAGGTCTCAGTAACCAGTTGTGCGCAGTGACCGATAACGATTTTAATACTATTGTTTTCTAATTGACTACTCATGTCGTAAACATGTTGTAGCAACGGTTTATTGGCTATTTTATGTAAAACTTTGGGTAGTTCAGAACACATACGCGTGCCTTTACCCGCTGCAAGAATAATCGTGGTAATTTTCATCTCAGTTCTCGTTAAACAAAAAAAAGCCCGATAGCGTAGTGTACGTTATCAGGCTTCTAAAAAATTATAAAAACGTTGCCAACAAGGTCTCGCCTTTATTATCCGCCGCGTTTTCTCAGTTTATCCAGCATTTTTAACTGCATGATAGCTTGAGCTAGCTGTGCTTGTGCTTGTCCATAGTCCATTTTACCGCTCTTATCTTCCAGAGCCTCTTCAGCTTTAACTTTCGCATTCAAAGCAGCCGCTTCATCAATATCTTTTGCTCTTATTGCGGTATCTGCCAGAATAATAACCATGTGCGGCTGTACTTCGATGAGTCCACCTGATACATAAAAATGGTGTTCTTCGTTATCAGCAGTTTTAAGTCGAACTTCGCCGGGCTTAAGTTTTGATATTAATGGTGCGTGACGTGGTGTAATGCCTACTTCACCCATTTCAGCGGGTGCGAATACCATCTCCGCGCTGCCCGAAAATATTTCTTTTTCCGCGCTTACGATGTCTACATGTACGGTCATGGTCATTTTCTTTACCGTTTTGTTTTTCGTAGGGTACGCAATGCGTACCCTACTACTAATTATTTCATTGTCTTAGCTTTTTCCAGCACTTCTTCAATCGTGCCTACCATGTAAAAAGCCTGTTCTGGAATCGCATCGTATTCGCCGTCAATAATGCCTTTAAAGCCAGCAATAGTGTCTTTTAATGACACATATTTTCCAGGCGAACCTGTAAATACTTCAGCAACGAAGAACGGTTGTGACATAAAACGCTGAACTTTACGCGCTCTGACTACTGATAATTTATCTTCTTCCGATAATTCGTCCATACCCAAAATAGCAATAATGTCACGCAATTCTTTATAGCGTTGCAAAATACCTTGTACACTGCGTGCTACATCGTAATGCTCTTGACCAATAACGAGTGGGTCAAGCTGACGACTAGTTGAATCCAATGGATCAATCGCTGGATAAATACCCAATTCGGCAATTTGACGCGACAATACCACGGTTGCGTCTAAGTGAGCGAAAGTTGTTGCAGGTGATGGATCAGTTAAGTCATCCGCAGGTACATAAACCGCTTGGATAGAGGTAATAGAACCTGTTTTAGTCGACGTAATACGCTCTTGCAATACACCCATTTCTTCAGCCAATGTAGGCTGATAACCTACCGCTGATGGCATACGACCTAATAACGCTGATACTTCTGTTCCTGCCAAGGTATAACGGTAGATGTTATCGACGAAGAATAACACGTCACGACCTTCATCACGGAAATATTCCGCCATCGTTAAACCAGTCAACGCAACGCGCAATCTGTTTCCGGGTGGCTCGTTCATTTGTCCGTACACTAACGATACTTTGTCGATAACGTTAGAGTCGGTCATTTCGTGATAGAAGTCGTTACCTTCACGAGTACGTTCGCCCACGCCCGCAAACACTGAGTAACCGCTATGCTCGATAGCGATGTTACGAATCAGCTCCATCATGTTGACGGTTTTACCAACGCCTGCACCACCGAATAAACCAACTTTACCACCCTTGGTGAATGGGCAGACTAAATCGATAACTTTAATACCGGTTTCCAGCAATTCGTTTGCGGCAGCTTGTTCTGCATAGCTAGGCGCTTCACGATGGATACCCCATTTTACTTTTTCACCGATAGGTCCTTTTTCGTCTATGGGTTGCCCCAGGACATTCATAATGCGTCCTAGGGTTTCCTGACCCACTGGCACAGAGATTGGTGCATTTGTATTGTTAACAATCAAACCTCTGCTTAAACCATCGGTACTTCCCATCGCAATTGTTCTGACGACGCCGTCACCCAATTGCTGTTGTACTTCCAATACCAGGTCTTTGCCTTCTATGATTAAGGCATCATATACTTTTGGCAGGTCTGCACGTGAAAATTCCACGTCAACGACCGCGCCGATAATTTGAACGATTTTACCCGAACTCATTGAGTTGTCTTCGACCGTAGGGGCAATCCCTTCTGGTTGCCCAAGCCCGATGGGCAGGCACAAGGCCGGCCCCTACCTGGATTAAACAGCTGCGGCACCGGCAACAATTTCTGAAATTTCCTGAGTAATGGCGGCTTGTCTGGCTTTGTTGTAAATCAGTTGCAGCTCACCTATTAGGTTTCCGGCATTATCCGAAGCACTCTTCATGGCCACCATTCTGGCTGCCTGCTCACAGGCATTGTTTTCAACCAGCCCCTGGTAAACTTTGGATTCGATAAAACGAGTCAATAAATGATCCAAAACCTCTTTGGCATCAGGCTCATAAATATAATCCCAATGACCACTCAGATTTTCGTCAAGTTCGCAGGCAACTACAGGAAGCAACTGTTCGACTGTAGGCCGCTGAGTCATGGTATTCACGAATTCATTGCTAACTACATACAACTGATCGATTCTACCTGCCTCATAGGCATCCAGCATGATTTTAATGACGCCGACAATGTCCTTCAGATGTGGTGTGTCGCCCAATTTAGAAACCTGACCGACTAAATTCACCTTTAGATTACTAAAGAAACCGAAAGCTTTTGAGCCAATTGTACAAACATCTACGTCAATATTGGCTTTGTCCCATTGCATTAAGTGGGTCAGCGTCTTTCTGAATAAATTTGAATTCAGTCCGCCGCACAAGCCTCTATCGGAGCTCACCACAATAATACCCACGCGTTTAACATCTCGTGCAATCAGATAAGGGTGTTTATACTCTGGATTGGCTTGAGCCAAATGTTTGATGATCCGGCCAATTTTTTTAGAATAGGGCCGTGTTGCCTGCATTCTGTCTTTTGTTTTACGCATTTTACTCGCAGCAACCATCTCCATTGCCCGAGTGATCTTTTGAGTATTCTTGATACTCCCGATCTTTGTGCGTACTTCTTTACCAACAGCCATTTGAAGACCCTTTTACCAACTATGAGTTTTAATGAAAGTTTCAATAGCGGTTCTTAAACCACTGCTGATTTCATTACTAAAATCGCCAGTTGCATTAATGTTGTTCATTAATTCAGCATGTTCTGATTTCATATACAACTGTAAAGCAGCTTCAAAATCGAGTACCTTATTCACTTCTATGCTATCAAGGAAACCTTCATTAGCTGCAAACAACGAAACCGCCATTTGCGCGACAGACATCGGCGAGTATTGATTTTGCTTCATTAATTCCGTGACCCGTTGGCCGCGTTCAATTTGCTTGCGTGTGCTTTCATCCAAGTCCGAAGCGAACTGTGCAAAAGCCGCTAACTCGCGATATTGCGCCAAATCAAGACGTGTACCACCACCTAATTTCTTGATGATCTTTGTCTGTGCTGCACCACCCACTCGCGATACCGACAAACCGGCGTTTACAGCTGGACGGATGCCTGAGTTAAACAAGTTGCTCTCAAGGAAAATCTGACCGTCGGTAATGGAAATAACGTTAGTCGGCACGAAAGCAGATACGTCACCACCTTGGGTTTCAATAATGGGCAATGCTGTCAAAGAGCCAGTCTTACCTTTTACCTTGCCACCAGTCAGCTTTTCAACTTCATTCGCATTAATACGGGATGCTCTTTCCAGCAAACGCGAGTGCAAATAAAACACGTCACCCGGATACGCTTCACGGCCTGGTGGGCGACGCAACAATAAAGAAACCTGACGATAAGCCCATGCCTGTTTTGTCAAATCGTCATATATAATCAGGGCATCTTCACCACGGTCTCTAAAGAATTCACCCATCGAACAGCCAGTATAAGGTGCGATAAATTGTAGTGCAGCTGACTCAGACGCGGATGCCGCAACAATAATCGTATGCGCCATTGCACCATGCTCTTCCAACTTGCGAACTACGTTGGCAATTGATGAGCGTTTTTGACCGATAGCCACATAGATACATTTAATGCCTGTACCTTTTTGATTAATGATGGCATCAATCGCAATAGCTGTTTTACCGGTTTGTCTATCCCCAATAATCAATTCCCTCTGTCCACGACCTACTGGAATCATCGCATCAATAGATTTCAAACCCAACTGCACGGGTTGATCAACCGATTGACGGGCAATGACGCCCGGCGCAATTTTTTCAATTGGAGCCGTTTCGGTGGTATCAATAGCACCTTTACCATCGATAGGATTACCCAGCGCGTCAACAACACGACCCAGTAATGCCTCTCCAACAGGAACTTCCAAAATTTTCCCGGTACATTTTACGGTATCGCCTTCAGT
>NQJH01000137.1 GCA_002256685.1 Methylococcaceae bacterium NSP1-2
TTTTAGTAATGACAACAAAAGTAAGGTGTATATCGGTTCATCTGCTTCTGAATTAGAAAAACAATTGGCAATTAATGGATTACAAGTAAAAGAACTTGCCATGAAAGACAGGGAAACTGAAAACCTAAGAGAAATCATCGCGTTATTGAAAAGAGAACCAACCCAATCCAAACCGATTTAAACAGCGCGTGGAAAATTATCGAACGCTGTGACATGAATCTGTATGCAGTGGATTACTTATCAATAACTGGCTTATAAAAAATATGAAATCAACGACACAGCGGATAACTTGTATAATTGTCTATTTTTGAAACTGTTAAGAGAATTCTATGGCACTGTATTGTGGAATCGTTGGCTTACCTAATGTCGGTAAATCAACTTTATTTAACGCCCTAACACGGGCAAAAATCGCCGCTGAAAATTATCCCTTCTGTACCATTGATCCCAATGTTGGTGTTGTGCCTGTGCCAGATGCGCGTATGGAAAAACTAGCAGAAATCGTTAAGCCTGAACGCGTATTCCCCACCACTATTGAATTTGTGGACATAGCGGGCTTAGTAGAAGGCGCGTCTAAAGGCGAAGGTTTAGGCAATAAATTTTTAGCCAATATTCGTGAAACGGATGCGATTGCTCATGTAGTGCGCTGTTTTCATGATGACAACGTGGTTCACGTTGCGGGTAAAATTGATCCTTTGTCAGATATTGAAATCATTAATACTGAACTGGCATTAGCTGATATGGCATCGGTCGAAAAAGCATTGTTACGCTGTAGTAAAATTGCGCGTACTGGCAATAAAGACGAACAAGCCAAAAAATTGGTGTTAGAGCGCGTGTTAAAACAATTGGAAGCAGGCGATCCTGTTCGCACAATGGGTTTAACGGAAGATGAAACCCTACTCTTTAAAGACCTGTGTTTAATGACCCTCAAACCCACTATGTACATTGCTAACGTACAAGATGATGGTTTTGAAAATAATCCGATGCTGGATAGCGTCAGAGAATTTGCCGCTAAAGAAGGCTCAATGGTTGTGCCAATTTGTGCCGCCATCGAAGCTGAAATTTCCCAGTTAGATGAAGATGAGAAAAAAGAATTTCTCGATGACTTAGGTTTAGAAGAACCCGGTTTAAATCGCGTTGTTAGAGCAGGCTACGAGCTACTGAAGCTAGCCACTTACTTTACTGCTGGTGTTAAAGAAGTTAGAGCATGGACGATTCCTGTCGGTGCAACCGCGCCTCAAGCGGCAGGTGTTATTCATAGCGATTTTGAAAAAGGCTTTATTCGTGCTGAAGTTATTTCTTACGCTGACTTTATCACCTACAAAGGTGAACAAGGCGCGAAAGATGCAGGAAAATGGCGATTAGAAGGTAAAGATTACGTTGTTAAAGACGGCGATGTGATGCACTTTCGATTCAACGTTTGACAAATTAAGAGCGGGTATCTATAATTCCCGCTCTTTACAAAGCCCCCAAATGGCGATATAGCTCAGTTGGTTAGAGCACGGGATTCATAACCCCGGGGTCGGTGGTTCAAATCCACCTATCGCCACCATCAAATCGTTCCAATTTAGTCTCTTCTGTTCCACTGTTATATTTCGCATTTTCCTCTTAGTTGCCACTAAAAACGCTCATACTGCGTTTAATAATCTCATCCGCGTTAAACCCGACACAACTCAGTGTGTAATGCACTTTGCGTATTCGCTTAGGTAAAATTTATAGCGTGGAAAAAATGACGCTAATGACAAGCCTTACTCAATCAACCTTTAATTGTAATACAATAGTCGAGGTTGTACGCATAACAAAACATTATCGTTATTTCAACGTATCCTGTTGAAATAACGCACTTATAATAATTACAAGAGAAAAGGAGCATTACATGTGTTGGAGTGGAGAAGCGTCTGGGGTGTTGGCTGTTGTTGGCTTAAGTACCGCCGCTTATGTGGCTTTAAAAGGAGAATCCAAGGAGCTGTGGATTCCGTTGACTTATTTTGCCTTGATGGAATTATTACAGGCATTTACTTACGTTTATATTGATTTATGTGACAATCCCAATAATCAGGTGCTGACTCTATTTGGTTATTTACACGTTGCCTTTCAGCCATTTTTTGTCAATATGGTGGCGATGTATTTCATTCCCGAAAGTGTCAAATTAAAAATTCGTACTTACGTTTATACCATCTGTGCTATCGGTACAGTGGCAATGCTGGTGAAAATGTATCCGTTTGCGTGGGCTGGCGAGTGTATAGTCGGTACAGAAGGTTTTTGTGGTCCTCATATTTGTTCTACTTCTGGCGCGTGGCATATTGCGTGGCAAATGCCGTTGAATGGTTTGATGTCTAACCCTGTCGAATGGCTATTTGGTTTCAATTGGGGCTTACATGCGTTTAGTTACATTGTAGTGGCGTTTTATATGCCGCTGATGTATGGCTCATACCGTTTTGTTGCTTTCCATTATTTAATCGGACCGTGGATTTCTGACGTAACCACTGATGATCCTAATGAATATGCTGCTGTGTGGTGTTTGTTTTCTATCGCGTTGTGTGTTTCGGTTATTAAAACGCCCATTAGAAAATATCTACACGTTAAAAAATGGCCGTTTTATCACACAACGGTGAGTGATTCGTTATAAGTCGTTTGGTGGTTTGTAGGTTGGGTTAGCAATAACATTGACAATCAATTTGTTGGGTTACGGCTATCGCCTAACCCAACCTACCATTGAAATGATGACATAACAACAGGGCTTCTTTATACTTGCCAACATTTATTATTTATAGGAATTGACATGGAAAAACCATTTATTTTACACATGCTAACTACTGCCAAAAACTTAAGCCCTTTTGATGTCAATATGGCATTGGATGCGGGTTGGGTTTCTGCATTACCTTATATTAATGTTGAGCCGAGTGAAGTACAGGGCTTGGTACAAGATGCTATTTTTTCTCGCAGTGCTAAAAATTTAAAACGCACGGGTATTTTTATTGGTGGTCGTGATACTAAACAAGCAATGGATATGCTAAAAATTGCTAAACGCTCAATGGTGCCACCGTTTGAAGTATCGGTATTTGCTGATCCTAGCGGCGCGTTTACTACCGCAGCGGGTATGGTTGCTGCCGTAGAGTATGAATTAATTACTAAATTTAATACCACGCTGGAAGGCAAAACTATTCTTGCTTTAGGTGGTACAGGACCTGTCGGTCAAGTCGCCGCTGTAATTGCCGCACAAGCGGGAGCTAATGTGAGAATCATTGGTCGTCAACTGGATAGAGCGCAAAATATTGCCGATTTATGTAACAATGAATTTGGTGAGGGTAAAATCAGCATCACCGCAGGGGCAGATTCTGATAAAGCAGAATACATTAAAACCGCTGATGTGGTGTTTGCTACCGGTGCGGCGGGTATTGAATTATTAAGTGCGGAATTGATTGCCTCCGCGCCACAATTAAAAGTCGCGGCGGATGTCAATGCCGTACCACCAGCGGGTATTGCAGGTGTGGATGCGTTTCATAATGGCACACCTATTCAAGGCTCTAACAGCGGTGCGGTGGGCATCGGTGCATTGGCAATTGGTAATATTAAATATCAAGCGCAGAGTCTGTTGTTAAAACAGATGCTCAACACTGACAAGCCCGCTTATTTGCATTTTGAACATGCGTTTGCAGTGGCTAGAGAGTACATTAAAGCAAAATCTTAAGTGATTGGATGTCGCGCTAAACGACTCTAATCTATCTATCCCCGCACTTAACACCGAGGAACTCACATGGAAAAACGTAGTATTCTTCACATGCTTGACCCGATGCCTAATAACAGCCCATTTGATATTAATATGGCAATGGATGCAGGGTTTGATGTGCTTATGCCTTATAGCAATGTCAAGCTGGATAACGTTTATCGATTAACGCAAGACGCTATTTTTTCACGCGGACCTTCGGGCGTTAAACGCACGGGGATTTTTATTGGTGGTCGTGATTTAGCTTTAGCAATGGATATGCTAACAACCTGCCAACAAGCAATGGTGCCGCCGTTTGAAGTCTCGGTGTTTGCTGACCCTAGCGGTGCATTTACCACCGCCGCCGCGTTAGTGGCGTGTGTGGAAAAAGAATTAAAAACCAAACACGGTAAAGAATTAAAAGACTGTAATGCCTTGGTGTTTGGTGGTACAGGTCCTGTCGGTATTGCCACGGGTATTATTGCTTCTTTGGCAGGGGCGACGACTTCCTTAGTGGATCATTTATCGGTCGATACTGCGCAAGATGTGGCGGATGCCTATAATCGCCGTTTTGCTTGCACATTAAAAGCCGCTGTTGCCGCGAATGATACCGATAAAGCCAAATTAATTGCCAATGCTGATATTGTGTTTTGTGCGGCGAAAGCGGGTATTCAAGTCTTAAGTGCGGCAGTATTAAAAGAAGCCACGCAGTTAAAAGTCGCTGGTGATGTCAATGCTGTCCCGCCCTTAGGCATAGAAGGTGTTAAGCGTGGTGATTTGGGCGTACCGTTACTTCATGCAATAAATGCCACAGGCGCGGTTGGCGTTGGCGCGTTAGCAGTCGGTAATGTCAAATATCAATTGCAACATGAAATGTTAAAACTGATGTTGGCAACCGACAAACCGCTGTATCTGGATTTTCGACAAGCTTTCGATAAAGCCAGAGAGTTAGTTTGACATCCACCCCCGCCTAAAAAGCGGGGGACTCCTTAGTTTAGCCTTCCATGCCCGAAAGGGGTGTCTCTGAAAAACACCTTATGTAAATTTTTCGTGGCTCTTGTTTTTAATCCACCACTTATTTTTCAGACAAAATCCGCATTAATCTATATCATGACGGATTTTTTAACGACCTAGAGGGTTTTATTATGCAAATAGCCGACAATATGGCTGTCTCCATTCACTATACTTTGACTAATGATGAAGGCGAAGTGTTAGATAGTTCACAAGATGATGAGGCGTTAGTTTATTTACATGGCGAAGGCAATATCATTTCTGGCTTAGAACAAGCCTTACATGGCAAAGCCGTTGGTGACAAATTTAATGTGCACATTACCGCTGAAGATGCCTATGGCGAATTCATGGAAGACAGAATACAAGTGATTTCACGCGCTATGTTTGATGGCATTGATGAACTAGAAGTTGGTATGCAGTTTCAAGCCGATGTCAGTGATGGTCCGGGTGTTGTGACTATTATCAAGATTGAAGGTGATGATGTAACTATCGATGGTAATCATCCTTTAGCAGGTCAAGCATTAACGTTTGATGTAGAAGTAATTGCCGTTAGACCTGCGACATCCGAAGAACTGGAACATGGTCATGTTCATGGTGCGGGTTGCCACCACTAAACGTAATCTTTAAAAACAAAAAGCACGAGTTATTGTGCTTTTTGTTTATTAATCATAAGCTCAGCA
>NQJH01000381.1 GCA_002256685.1 Methylococcaceae bacterium NSP1-2
AAACAAGATCGCCAATGGGAAAATGAAAGTAATCGAACGCAAGATGAACGATTTGAATAATTCCGTAACAGTTAATTGGTGTCCCCGATAGGAATCGAACCTACAACCTGCCCCTTAGGAGGGGGCTGCGCTATCCAGTTGCGCCACGAGGACTTTATGAGAAAATCGGAGTAAAACAGCTTTAGCTGTTTTAAACCAATAGCTAAAGCTATTGGACTCCTGATGTTTGTGTGGATTGTTGGAAACAAAAAGCTGCTTTAATCACTCTGGCTAGAATGATTAAAGAAGCCTCCTGCTTCCTGTGTTTTGCGTTGCGGCGGTATTGGTTTTTATCAGCGAAGACGCAGGCTTTATTAAATTGGCGTGCGAACTTCGCGACGGGGTTTTGTAACGTTACCGGTTCTCGGGTAACTGCGGATTTTTACGTTTTTTCATGGTTTAGCTCTTATAATAGGAGTGAAGTTTAAAAACGTGGTAATTATAGCACTGGCTTAGAGTAGAAAAACTTGTGAAATTTAAAAAAGATTTTGATGTGATTGTAGTGGGTGGTGGTCATGCGGGTACGGAAGCCGCTTTAGCCGCCGCGCGGTGTGGTGCGAAGACGTTATTGTTGACGCAAAATATCGACACTTTGGGGCAAATGAGTTGCAATCCTGCCATTGGCGGTATTGGCAAAGGGCATTTGGTGAAAGAAATTGATGCCTTGGGCGGCATCATGGCAAAAGCGATTGATTTGGGCGGGATTCAGTTTCGCACACTGAATGCCAGTAAAGGACCTGCGGTACGCGCCACGCGTGCGCAAGCCGATAGACAACTTTATAAACAAGCGGTTAGATGTGCGTTAGAAAATCAGCCGAATCTTGCGTTGTTTCAGCAAACGGTTAGCGATTTGATTGTTGAAGGTACGAAAGTTGTTGGCGTAAAAACACAAATGGGTTTAGATTTTTCTGCGCGGGCTGTGGTGCTGACGGCAGGGACATTTTTAGCAGGTAAAATTCATATCGGTTTAGAAAATTACAGCGGTGGTCGTGCAGGTGATGCGGCTTCGGTGGCATTGGCGGATAGATTGCACGAATTACCGTTTCGTATTGACCGCCTAAAAACCGGCACACCGCCGCGTATTGATGGACGCACGATTGATTTTAGCAAACTGGCTGCTCAACATGGTGATGATCCTGTGCCTGTGTTTTCGTTCATGGGTAAACGTGAACAGCATCCGCGCCAGATTCCTTGTTACATCACCCGCACCAATGAAAAAACCCACGATATTATTCGTGCTGGTTTGGATCGTTCGCCGTTGTATTCTGGGATTATCGAAGGCATAGGTCCGCGTTATTGTCCGTCGATTGAAGATAAAATCGTGCGTTTTGCGGATAGGGATTCACATCAAATTTTTGTCGAACCCGAAGGGCTAAACACTCACGAAATTTATCCGAATGGTATTTCTACCAGCTTGCCGTTTGATGTGCAGTATAACTTTGTGCGTTCGATGGAAGGCTTTGAAAATGCGGAAATTTTGCGACCGGGTTATGCGATTGAATACGACTTTTTTGATCCGCGTGATTTAAAAATGTCGCTAGAAACTAAGCACATGGATGGGTTATTTTTTGCCGGACAAATCAATGGTACGACAGGTTATGAAGAAGCTGCCGCACAAGGTTTAATCGCGGGTTTAAATGCGGCGCGGTTGGTACAAGGCTTAGAAAGTTGGTGTCCTGCGCGTGATGAAGCCTATATGGGCGTGATGGTTGATGATTTAATTACCCGTGGCACACAAGAACCGTATCGGATGTTTACTAGCCGTGCGGAATATCGCTTATTGCTACGCGAAGATAATGCCGATTTGCGTTTAACGACTCAAGGACGCGAATTAGGCTTAGTCGATGATGAACGCTGGCAAGCCTTTGAAAAGAAACGCGTTGCTATCACCGATTTACAAGACGAGTTAAAGAAAAAATGGGTACGCGCAGGTAGTCACGAAGCCTTACAAGTTGAACATTACTGGGGCAAGCCGTTATTGAAAGAAGCGAGTTTAACGGAGTTATTACGCCGTCCTGAAGTCGATATTCAACATTTGTTATCGTTTTTAGAAGACAGCGACAACATAGATGACGCAGTTGCAGAACAAGTGGAAATTCAATCGAAATACGCAGGTTATTTGGTCAGACAACAAACTGACATTGATAAAGCCTTGCGTTATGACCATTTAAAATTACCCGATGCTTTTGATTATGCCGAAGTCTCTGGTTTATCGAATGAGCTGGTTGAAAAACTGCAACGCCAACGCCCTGAAACTTTATCGAATGAGCTGGTTGAAAAACTGCAACGCCAACGCCCTGAAACACTAGGGCAAGCCTCACGAATGCAGGGTATGACTCCCGCCGCCATCTCGTTATTATTAGTTTATTTAAAGAAGAAAACTGCCTAATGGAATCTTGTCGCACTATTTTAGAATCGGGTTTAAATACTTTAAACCTGCCGCACACCCCTGAACAAACCGAAAAACTGCTGGCTTTTATTAAGCTGATTGCTAAATGGAATAAAGCCTATAACCTCACCGCTGTGCGTAATAATGAAGATATGGCGCGTTTGCATATTCTCGATAGTTTGGCGATTTTGCCGCATATCGAAGGCAAGCGTGTGATTGACATCGGCACAGGCGCGGGACTTCCGGGGATTCCGTTAGCGATATGTTTGCCTGAGGTGGAGTTTGTGTTATTGGACAGTAACGCGAAAAAAACCCGCTTTGTGCAGCAAGTTATTTTGGAATTAA
>NQJH01000138.1 GCA_002256685.1 Methylococcaceae bacterium NSP1-2
GCGGTATCAAAGGCTTTGGTTTGCATTTTTTCCATTTCAGCCATACGCGTCATTTTGACAGCGGTATCGACTAAATCACGAATAATGGAATCGACATCGCGTCCGACATAACCAACTTCAGTAAATTTGGTGGCTTCTATTTTAATGAACGGCGCATTAGCAAGGCGGGCAAGGCGACGGGCGATTTCTGTTTTACCGACCCCTGTAGGTCCTATCATAAGAATGTTTTTTGGGGTGATTTCATCGCGTAACGCAACATCCACTTGTTGTCTGCGCCAGCGGTTGCGTAGCGCGATAGCCACAGCACGTTTGGCGTTGGCTTGACCGATAATGTGTTTATCCAACTCGCTTACGATTTCTTTGGGGGTCATTTGGGTCATGGGTTTACTCGTTAATTTCTGCGTCTAGTTCGGTATTCAACTCTGCGTCCAATTCTTCTATACGCAAATTATGATTAGTATAAATACAAGTATCGGCGGCGATGTTCAGTGAGCGTTCGACAATTTCTCGCGCACTTAAATTGGTATTTTCCAGTAAAGCACGCGCCGCTGCTTGGGCATACATACCACCTGAACCAATCGCCAATAAATCATATTCAGGTTCAATGATGTCTCCAGAGCCTGAAATAATCAGTGAGGTTTTAGCATCGGCGATAATGAGCAACGCTTCTAGTTTGCGTAAGGCACGATCAGTACGCCACTCTTTTGCCATTGCAACAGCGGCTTTTGTTAAATTACCGTTACTTTTTTCTATTTTGGCATCAAAGAGTTCAAATAGCATGAACGCATCGGCGGTTGCACCCGCAAAACCCGCAATGACTTTACCGTGATATAATCGGCGAACTTTGCGGGCGTTGCTTTTCATTACTGTATTGCCTAAGGTGACTTGACCATCACCGCCAATAACAACTTTGCCCGCTCTACGAACAGAAAGTATGGTTGTTCCTCTAAACACGTTAAATACATCCTAAAATTACGATTGTGTAGCGTTAATTTTACATGGTATGAAGTTAAAATGTGGGAAAAATGTAATTAGCGTTCGACAGTAGCAATCGTGTTGAGCGGGTATGATGGGTGTGAGCTACACTAATGACAGTTAGCGTGATTATCTATTTACATAAACTATAGTTTAACGCGTAGGTTATGTAATAAAAGCAACTTTATAAGCGATTGATATTAATAAAAAATTAATCAATAAAAACCATTTTATTATTTATTGTCTTCCTATTTCAATTTAGAATCACATTGTTATAGCATTTACATGCTGATCTAGCTGTCATGAGAAATGTTCAATATTTGTTCATGACTATCGAATTAATAGAGTTTTGTAATCGAAAGACAGGCAGAGGGGTGGGGATTTTTATTAGGCAATAAACTTGTAAAATGATAACTTAAAGCTATTCTCTAACCCTGATATTAAGAAATTATTATGAATAATAATGCCCAATTAGTTACTTGTGATGACGACGGTATAGCTGAACGACCGGAGCTGGAAGGTTTTTTTTCTTTGCGAAGTACCGGTCTTTTTTGGTGTAATGCGGAAGTTTTGCAGAGTGATGAGGCGTTAGAAAAACTGGTGTTTCTGATTGCTAAAAAGCCTAAGTGTCTCATTAATCATGTACGGCGAATTTATTATTGTTTTCAAAAAAATTTAAATGATCAGCTTTTTGCCGCTATTGTTGATTTTTTGGTGATTTTAAATCAACAAGGTCAGGCGATTAGTTGGCGAGTTGTATTAGGCGCGAAATCTCGGTTGACTCCAGAGCAATTTCAAGAGCTTAAAGGCTACTTGAAAGATGACTGTACCGATATAAATCGGTTGACAGGTAATCAATACTCGGTTTTTAGTAAAGGATTAGTCGGTATCAACAAAATGATTCAGCAGATTGAGAAAGAGGAAAAAACAAACGATCCTTTAATCATCGCACTTGATCATATTCAATATAGTCAATTGGATGAGGCAAAAGAAGTACTCGAGGAAGGTATTTTAATAGAACCAGAAAGACTAGATTTGCGTCAGGAGTTGTTTGACCTTTACAAATTGACGGGTGATTCAAACCGATTCCACCAAATGTTAGCTAAATTAACTCGCTTAGGCATAATCATGACGGATGATTGGAATCAATTAAATAATTATTTTAAAGGGCAGAACAACAATGGATAAAAGCAAAAATCCATTAAAGGTTGCGTTACACGGTATGGAAGAGCGTACATCCAAAACAATGGTGATGTATTTGCAAGGACCATGCAGAGGTGCTGCGGTGGTGGTCAACGATAGCGATGCAGATGTTGATGTTTTCGATGCGGATGTAGCAGGTATTGGAAAGTTAATGGATGAGCATCGTGCAAGAAAACCGCGTAGACCTATTATTGCACTATCGCTACGCGACGGCACATTAGATCATGTTTTTTATGTCAAAAAACCGGTGAAAACCGATGACATGCTAGCAACACTCGATAAAGCCAGTGCTTTGCTAAAGAAAAACCAAAGTGTCTCAGCTCCAACTGCTAAAGACAGTTCTGTTCAGCCTATCGTTGAAAAGTCAGAAAACGCGAATCTTAAATCATTTGTTCTCGATAATGATGAACGAAAAAAGACCGCAAAACATCAAGCTGCCATGCAGTTAAATGAAAAAGGCTTCAATGCTTTCATTGGCAATGTTGCAGGGATTGATGTCAATGATCCAAAACAGTTCGCCGCCGCAAGATATAATCCAAAAGACTATTTTCAAGGTCATGTTGAATCTGCCTTTAAAATAAGCCGTGAACAGGGAGAAATCATGCAGTTAAATTCAAGTTGGAGTCCTGTCATTATTTTTCCGCACAATAATGAAATCTGGCTTGATGCAGACGATAAACAGCTCCGCGCATTTTCTGGGTTGGTCATCGCTAATACCTTAGATGGAAAAATATCGACCACACCGCTGACATTTGAATCCTCCTCTTTATCGAGATCATTGGATAAATTTCATAGTATGGATGCTTTTCTCTGGAAAGTAGCTTGCTGGGCATCAAAGGGACGTTATCCAATCTCTATCGATCTTTCTCAGCCCGTTTATTTAAAAAATTGGCCTAATTTTACGCGCTTACTCATTACCCCCCATGCTTTGCGTATTTCGGCACTGTTAATTCGAGGACCTAGAACGTTAGCTAATGTTGCAGAAGTCCTTAATATTAAGCCGCAATACGTTTTTGTTTTTATCAGTGCCGCTTACGCTTTGGGCTTGACAGGTCAAGCTAGAAGGGAATCTGATGCCTTGCTAGTACAATCGACTGAAATCAAAGCAAATAAAAATAAAGGATTTTTAAGTCGAATTATGAGTAAACTACGCAGTTAATTAAGCCTTACGGAACAAATATATTATGAGTCAGTATAAGATTATTTTTACAGGTCCTGTAGGTGCCGGCAAGACGACGGCTATTCATTCAATCAGTGATCTGCCACCCATAAAAACAGACGCTGCCGCTAGCGATATGGCTAAATCCAAAAAGTCGGCAACGACAGTTGCGATGGACTATGGTGTGATGAATTTACCGGGTGGTGAGAAACTTCACCTTTACGGGACACCTGGGCAAGAACGTTTTGATTTTATGTGGGATATTTTGGTGACAGGTGGTATCGGTTTAGTGTTGTTGCTAGATAATACCCGTGCCGACCCCTTTGTTGATATGAAGTTTTTTTTGGATGCGTTCAATAAATTTATTGGTGATACGGCGGTAGCTATCGGTGTGACGCAAATGGATGTAAGTGCGAAACCAACCATTGACGATTATCAAGTTCAGCTAAGTGGCATGGGTTTAAAATTACCTGTTTTTGCGGTTGATGCCAGAGTCAGAAACGATATTTCTATTTTAATACAATCATTACTCTATTCATTGGATCCTGGATTAGAGGAATAATTCATGAGTCATTATTCCTTGACAGAAGGACTCTATTTGTACCCAACTCCCGCAGGTGCTTATTATGCCGCTAGCTCTGTAGATAAGGATAAAACGCGTCAATTTTTAAAAAATATTCTGCTACAACAACAAACGCCCAGCCTTAATCTTGAAACTTTACAAGCCTTGATGGGGCATGATGACGAACAAAAATGCTTAGAATTACTTCATCATTGTCAGAAACTAGGTTGGATTCAGGGAGTCAATCCAGCACAAGACTATCCTGCGGGTGCGTTAGAAGATATTTTGCCCCAATTGCTCAGTAGCATTTCAGAAAATGGTAAAGTGCTACTGGCTGACCAAGAAGGATTTTATCTAGTCAGTAGCGGATTTCCTCATGAAGTTGCCGAAGAGTTATCGGCTTTAAGTGCAGAAATTTCAACCGTTCATGATCGTCGTTCGGGATTGCTGCTGAATAATATGGGACTTGCGAGTAATGCGTGGGCAGTGGTTGATGTTTTTGGCAACAGTCATATCGGCTTTTGGCCATTATTTATCGGTAAGAACCGTTTTGTTATTGCCATTTCTGGCGTTCCACATTTTAACCAACCCGATTTTGTTTCTCTGGTTTGGGCACTAAGCATACGCTACGCGGATAAAGGTAGTTAATTTTTAATATTACGCACACAAAAAAAAAGGAACCTAATATGAGAGCAGATATGTTGACTTCTGTATTAACAGAACTTAATGGTACTTCAGCAGATATTGAAGCGTCTGGTGTTATATCCACGGATGGTTTAATGATCGCATCGGTGTTGCCTTCTGGCATGGATGAAGACAGAGTTGGCGCGATGAGTGCGGCAATGCTTTCTTTAGGTGATAGAACCGCTCAAGAATTGGCACGAGGTACATTGGAACAAGTGTTGATTAAAGGGGCTAAGGGATATGTCTTGATGACCTACGCAGGTGCAGAATCGGTATTAACAGTTTTAGCAAAACCTAATGCTAAATTAGGCTTGATTTTTCTTGATGTAAAACGAGCGGCGGCAAGCATTGCTGATTTACTATAGCGATCAGTAAAACATAGGGTGGCATATTGCTCCGTTAATGACGGAACTGTTGATAAAAATAGGCGATTTTGTCTCTACACACTTTGAACAACTCACTGATTGGTTTTTATTCAGGTTATGCTCACTTGACTGAGCCAAATCCAAAAATATGACGGTTTTAGATCGTATTCACACATTAACGAGGAGACAAATAGAATATGAGAGCAGATATGTTAACTTCTGTGTTAACAGAACTTAATGGTACTTCAGCAGATATTGAAGCATCGGGTGTTATATCCACGGATGGATTAATGATTGCATCGGTATTACCTTCTGGCATGGATGAAGACAGAGTTGGCGCGATGAGTGCAGCGATGCTTTCTTTAGGTGATAGAACCGCTCAAGAATTGGCACGAGGTACATTGGAACAAGTGTTGATTAAAGGGGCTAAGGG
>NQJH01000009.1 GCA_002256685.1 Methylococcaceae bacterium NSP1-2
CAATGGTTAGGCAATAAATCCCTGTCCAGCACTTTAGAACCCGCAGTAAGCAATGAATTAACCCATTGGGGTGATGCCTTTGCTGATAATACAACTATTGTATTTCATGGTACTAGCAATCTAGGGACTAGCTGGCTCAATCACATTGACGCGCTAACTGGTGCGGATGCCCGTTGGACACAAGATGCTATCGACTTTCGCACTCATGAGCTAATCGTCGTTGACACTAGCATCGAAAATTATCAAAGTCTGTTAGATACAGTTAATCCCAGCGCGGAAATACTTTACATAGACCCCAGCAAAGACGGTATTAATCAAATTGCCGACGCATTGAGCGGTCGCACTGATATTTCCGCACTACACATTCTATCGCATGGGACACAAGGCTCAGTTACATTAGGTACGGCAACGCTTAACGGTGACAGCATTGACAACTATAAAACCCAATTAGCTGAAATTGGACACTCCTTAACCAACAACGGCGACATATTATTTTATGGCTGTAATGTCGCCAGCGGTTCAGTAGGTATCGAGTTTATTAACCACCTCGCTGATTTCACTACAGCGGATGTCGCCGCTTCTGACAATTTGACGGGCAATGTCGCTAAAAATGGCGATTGGACATTAGAGCAAAACACTGGCACGATTGAAACGGCTAGCTTAACCGCATTTGATTATGCAGGCACACTGGGTTTTGGTGCTATCTCGCATAATGGAGCCGATGGCGTTGCAGA
The DNA here is from genome assembly GCA_002256685.1 of Methylococcaceae bacterium NSP1-2. Classification (GTDB taxonomy): domain Bacteria; phylum Pseudomonadota; class Gammaproteobacteria; order Methylococcales; family Methylomonadaceae; genus UBA4132. The sequence continues at coordinate 735 of NQJH01000009.1, forward strand.
TCCATTACGATTAATTACTTGGAATGTTATCGGTTTAGATTCCAATAAACCCCTCTCCTCAGGTCCAGATACCTTTATGGTCGGTTTAAGGGTTGAGGCAGATGCAGCAGGTTTAACTAACTTAAATGTTAAAATTGTCGAAGATAATGGGGTAAATATTTTCGGTGCGGGTAGTATTTTGATTGGTGATAACACTATTGCTGCTGATGGTAGCGATGGTGTTGACCAAATTCATTTGATTAATAAACTGACATACACTAATGAAAGCATTACCCCTAGCGGTTATAAAGATTTTTATTTTAACGTCAAAGTAGATCGCCTTAATTCAGCGTATGACCAAATTCAGCCGTTTCATTTTGAAGTGTTTCAAGATAATGGCGTAGGTGGTGGTGTTTTAGGGGATGGCATTAAGAATGGCTCTGAAGTTGGAGTAAACCTGAATAAATTCTCTTGGTTATCAGATACCGCAGCGGCTAATACGCCACTTTATCTGTATGTAGAACATTACATTTCTCAAGCGCGTAATGATGTTAATAATCAAACCTATGACAGTGGCTCCGACGCAATTCCTGCTATTCGTGTAGATGATAATGCTACGCCTACAATAATCTACGATTACCTCAACCCATCAACTAATATCTATGACCCCGCTAGCCCAATTACTATTTTTGTTGGCCAAACATTAAATATTCGCTCTGAAGGACAAACCGCAACTCAGGGTTATGCACAATTAACGCTGTCTACGGTCTTTGACACTAACATCTTCCAAATCCAAAAGACTAATCAGTATTATAACCAGCCGATTCTTGATCCTACTTATCAACAAGATTTAGGCGTAGGGGACACCAGCCAAACATTTAATGCTGATCCTTTCGCTAACGATGGTACGGCGAATACGTCGATTTATGCTAACTCAGCGGGGTGGAATCCAGCAACACACAGTCTAATGATTACCAACGCACCGCCTAAAGCAGGCGGTGGTCCTATTATCACCGATTATCAAGTACAGGTAACAGGCGCAGGTAGCGGTAGATTAGACACCCTGATTCTTGATTACTCAGGCAGTAGTTTTCACTACAACGCGGATTTAGACACGGGCATAGAAGGTTTAGATTATGTGCGTTTTAATGCAGTGCATGGAGCGATTGTCGGCAATGTGTCGCCGACAGGAGCTAATACGCCCGCAGTAACGATGGAGCTTTATAAGTACACCGATGCGAATGCTAACGGGAAATATGACGTTGGCGAGACCATGACCTTTAAAACTAGCACAACTACCGATACGCTAACGGGCAATTATGTTTTTAAAGACTTACTACCCGATCATTATCTCGTTAAAGAAGTAATGAACAATGTTAATTATCATGATGTCAGTGACACCGATGGTGATTTTAATGGCAATGGTTTAAATCTGGTTGAGGTCAACTTAACCAACCACCCTCTGCTTGCTACAGCAGGTGATTTAGGTGTAGCGGGGCTTGCAGGGCTTATAGCAACTGATAATCTTGGCTATGTCCGCGCTGATTTTGTGGAAGGTTCTAACGCCATAGCAGACCTTGAGTTGACTCAAACGGTGAGTAATTCTAATCCAGTAGGGGGAGAAACTATTCAATACACCATTAAAGTCGTCAACAAAGGACCCGATGCGACGACTGGGGTACAAGTAAAAGATCAACTCCCCGCTGGTGTTGGCTTAGTGAGTTACAAAACCTATAAAGAGGGTGTGCTGGTAGATAACGGTAGCGGTGGTGCTTATGCGGCAACTGTATGGACAGCGGGCGATTTAGCCTCAGGTGAAAGTGCCACTTTAGTGATTACCGCAACAGCACCCGCTAGACCTGCAACAGGTTTCTCTATTGCTGTTAATGAGGCTTATATTATTGCGTCTAGTGCTAATGATCCAGACTCTAGTCCAAATATCGGTATAGGTACAGATGATGGTAAGCCCGATGCGTTAGACCCAAGCAATACAAACCCAGTTGATGATGACGAAGCGTCAACAACCATTACCGTGCCAGCCTCTTCATTAGACATTGAACTAAGAATGACGGTCGTTATTACAGATGGCAAAACAGGACAAGTGCAAAGCTTGAACGATCCATTACAAAAAGATGCCGATCCGTTAACCGCAGGTGATCAGTCTGATATTGTCACCTATACCATTACTGCAATTAATAAAAGTGCCACAAATGCGGGTCAACCGTCTATTATTTTAATTGATTGGGCGAATGCTTATCTTAATCTTACTTCTTTCACCAGTAGTACATTGGATACATTTGCTGATGTATTGTATCCACAAGTGGCGGGTGCTATTCCTGTGGCTGCTAATGCGTGGAATGCTTACACATCACTGACTCCAACAGTAGGTCAATTACAACAGCAACCCACGTTTCTTGCTTGGTATCCAGACACAGGTAATGCCAATAAACTCGATCCTGGAACAGCGACACTGGTACTGACAGGAAAAGTGTATAACGATGTGATTGCGGGGCAATCGCTGATTACCAGTGCGTGGTGGTCTCAATATACCACGAGTGATATTGATTCTACGCCGTCTGGTCAAGGCTTAAATGCGACAGCGGCGAATGATCTTGCTACTAATGATACGGGGACTAACGGCATAGCTAACGCGGGTGATGACGAAGCCACGATCACCCTCGCCCCCGTACAACCCAATTTATCACTCACTAAAGCAGTCAGTAACAGCACGCCCAAAGTAGGTGATAAAGTCACCTTCACTCTAACAGCAACTAATTCAGGGGCAGTTACTGCAACAGGCGTATCAATAGTGGATGCGTTACCTGCTGGCTTAATAGTCGATATTGCCACTATCAGCAATGGCGGTATCTACAATGCTAATACCGCCAGTCTCACCGATGACACCATCACATGGAGTGGGCTTAATATGCTGGAAAATTCCAGCAGAACCTTCACTTTTCAAGCAACAGTCACTACCGATAGCGCAATAACAAACATTGCCGATTTAACCGCTGGTTCGCAAGGTGACTCTAGTGGTGCAGCTAACAATCATGGCACTATCTCAGTAGATGCCCAACAAGCCGATTTAGCATTAACACATAGCGCGATAACGCCTGTATGGGATAGTGCCAAAGGCTACTACACAGCAAGTTTTACGCTGACCGTTACTAATGAGCTAGGTGACACGGCCACCAATATTAAGGTGAAAGATACCTTGCCCGCTGGAATGAGTTGGCTATCTGACGATAGTTCTGGCAACTATGATCCAAATACAGGTATCTGGACAGTCGCGTCAACTGCGCAAGGAACATCGATTGCGCAAGGCGCATCTAAAGTATTAACCATTACAGCGCGTATTAATACCCCTTTTTCAATAACCAACTACGCAGAAATCATTACTTCTAGCTTATCTGACCGAGATTCAAATGTTGCTAATGATCGTACCGTTAGTGATATGCCCTACAACGGTATAGTGACAGCAGATGGTATTCAAGACGACGATGAAGCCAGCGCAATCATTGATGTCGCGCTAGTTGACTTGAGTTTAACTAAAACCATTGACAACCAAACACCCGTTAATGGAAATACCGTGACTTATGTTGTCACCTTAAGCAATGCCACTGGCTTTGATACCGCATCAGGTATTCAGATTACTGAAGTTTTACCTTTAGGGCTGAATGTAACAAGTGTTGTTGCGAGTAATGGCGCACTCAAATATGATTCCGTTACAAAAATATGGACAGTAGATAGTTTAGCCAGTGGTTTCTTTGAAACATTGACCATTACGGGAACCGTCATCGATGCTTCACTACTAAACAATCTTGCTGAAATTACCACAGTAACAACAGGTAAAGATGTAGATTCAACGCCTAATAATAGAGCAGATTCGCCAGCTGAGGATGATACTGCTGAAGTTCGTCCCTCAGGTTTAGCCTTAATCACTGGTAAAGTTCTTGATGACCGCAATAGCTATCAGTCCGGTATTTTTGATGCAGGTGACAGCCCAATCAGTGGTGTAACCGTACAGCTATATGCGTCTGATGGGACAACCCTGCTACAAACCACCACCACAGACCGTGCAGGTGCTTATAGTTTTTATGCAATTGCAGGAGACTACATCATCAGACAAACCAACAAAACGATGCCAGTTGGTTTTGAATATGAAGACGTAATGTCACGGCAAAGCAGTAACTCTTTCGGTGATATTACGGCGGGAACTAATAAGAATGAAATCATCAAAACAACGGTCGAAGCAGGCAAAGAATACTACGAAAACAACTTCCTAGACCGTTCTCCTAATATCATCAGTGGCTTTGTGCTGAATGACACTACGGGAACATTAGCAGGTAATTTTGATAGTAGTGATACAGGTGTAGGTGGCGTTACCGTCAACCTATATAAAGTCACAGGCGCAGGATTAGATGGTAAATATGGCACGGATGATGATGTGCTAGGCGCAGCAGCATTACCTGTTGTTGTAACCTTAAGCAATACAGGTGCTTACCAGTTCAAAGACAGTTTGGCAAATCCACTGAATCAAGGCTACTATCGCATTGTTGAAACAGATTTAACCTTACCCGGTTATATTAGTGTTAGAGACAGTGAAGGCAATATTAGCAACCCAGCATGGAATGCCATCACCGTATTTATAGACAACTTTAACGCTACTGGCTTTAAAGTTACCAATGGCGTGAACGGTGTTTTTACAGATGGTCTAGGTTCTGACCACAATTTCTTAGACACAGTTGCCTCTGCTGATTTGAGTATTAGCAAAGTTCATGACATAGCCACAACAGCACTTGTTGGTGATACGGTTAATTGGACTATAACGATTACCAACCACAGCACAACCACGGATGCTACTGGCGTTAGCATTGCCGATGCCGTGCCAGCAGGTTACAGCATTATCGCTGGTAGTTTGGGTAGCGGATCACTGACAGGTAGCACAATCACTTGGACAAATTTAACCGTCACCAAGAACACCAGTATTACTTTAACATTCCAAACGACAGTAACCAGCACCAACGCCTACACCAACAAAACCCAAATCATAGCATCTAACCAAGCCGATCCTGATTCTACTGTCAACAACATGATAGGAAACACCGTTGTTGAAGATGACGAAGCTATCAGCACAGTGAATGTAGATATAACTTTAATTCCACCTACTTTAGACCTCGATACCACTAACAGCGGCACCGTCAACAACACAGCTATTTTTAATGAAGGCGATATAGCGGTTGCATTTGTTAAAGATTCAGCGGGTACACCTATCACTGATAATTTAACTGACATCGCTACACTCAAAATCAGCATACCCATCATTCAAATTGCCGATGGTGCGGCTGAACAACTGTTGATAAATGGCGCGACATCTGGTGGAACAATCGCTCTCAACTTCAGCACAGGGGCAGGAACTAACATAATATTAGGCGGAGTCACTTATGCCGTGGCACTCACGGATGATGGAACAACCAAAACGCTGAGCTTTAGTAAATCAGGCGGTGGCAACCTCACCATCGCGCAAACCGAAGCACTTTTAGAAGCCCTAAGCTATAACAACACCAGCCAAAACCCCACCGATGCTAACCGCGTATTTACCGCTATAGTCAATGATGGTTTTGCTGGCACACCGCTAGACAGTAATACAGCAACTTTCACCATCGATGTCAACCCTGTCAATGACCCACCTGTTAATGTCGTTCCTGTTACGCAAACCGTGACTGAAGCGGTACAAACTGCCATTGTGGGCTTATCCATCAGCGACCTCGATACTAACCTGACCAGCACTCAACTCACGGTCACGGGCGGTGTGCTTAATGTCACACTGTCAGGATCTGCCAGTATTAGTGCGGGCGCGAATGATTCTGCCACACTGACCATTAGTGGTACGCAAGCTGAAATCAACACTGTTCTAAGTACACTCAAATACACCGCAAGCGTTGGCACTGACAACGATACTGTCACGGTATTCAGCACCGATGGCACAGCACTGACTGACAGCGATAGTTTTTATATCTCGGTTAAAAATGCACCAACAGCCGTTAATGACAGTGCCGTCGGTGTCAGTGGACAAGCCACGCTCCTTAATGTGCTGGGCAACGACAGTGACCCCGAAAATGACCTCAACCCCGCGACGGTAAAAATTGTTGGGACAACGAATGCCGGTGATCCGTTAGTGGTTGCAGGTCAAGGGACGTGGTCGATTAATCCCAGCACCGGGGCGATTACCTTCACCCCGATTGCAGGTTTTACCGCTGATCCCACTCCGATTAGTTACGCGGTTCAGGACCACACCGGCTTAACGTCTAATTCAGCGACAGTCACTATTGACTATCCACAAACGCCGCCTAATGCCAGTAGCAATGATAATGCCGTTGGTATCACAGGTAAGCCAACTACCATTGATGTGGTCTTTAACGATACGGACTCGGAGAATGATCTTGATCCCAGCACGGTGAAAATCGTTGGCGCAACAGGTAACACCTTAGTTGTATTTAATGAAGGCGTGTGGACTGTTAATGCAACTGGCAAGGTTACTTTTACACCTAATGTAGGCTTTACCGGTGATCCAACACCGATCAGTTATACAGTTCAAGACAAAACGGGTCTAACGTCTAAGCCAGCCACGATTACTATTAATTACCCAGAAGACCTACAACCATTGCGTAATTTGACTTTATTGGGTCAAGATGACAATCAATCCACGGCAATTGATTCAAATAGTAAATATATTGATGAAGATAAGAAATGGCAGCTTGATTATAAATTCAGAGATGATAATGATGCGTTGCCGCCCGTCCATTTAAGTTTATATCTGCCGATTCGAAATTATGACCTATCACTAACAGGTTCATTGCGTGACCAAGTGGTGCTAGAATTGGAACGGTATTCTTTTAGTGTACCCCGATGGTCGTTCCGCCATACTGATCCCAACGAGCAGTTGGAATTTGAAGCAACGCGTCCTGATGGTTCTGGATTGCCGCAATGGTTAAAATTTGATCCTAAGACTTTAAAATTTTCTGGGTTAGTACCAAAAAATGCGCATGATGAGCGTGTGATGGTAACGGCAAGAGACACTTACGGTAATGAAGTGCATACGACATTTTCCGTTCATGTTAATAAAGAGTGTGGACGCAATGGACATAATCCATGTAGCACACCCAATAAAATATTGAATAAACAGCGACTAGGTGAAAAACCAGTTGCTATTGGCAAATCAGGGCTATCTGAACAGGTACACGCTGTGGGTAAATTGAGTAAATTGCAAGAAAGTCGCGCATTACTCGACAGTTTAAAACAACTATAATTTTCAAAGGTATTTAATGATGCAGTATTCAAAAAAGCTAATTGCGCTGTTGGTAGCGGTCGCCGCGTTAAGCGGTTGTGCAATTGAGCCAGAGCCTATTAAAGCCAATGAACGATTGGCTAGTATGCTGGATGATCAAACCAAAATTTACAGTAAACAAGAGCCAATTACTGCACCATTAACTTTTTATGATGCGTTGGCTAGGGCGTTAAAATATAACTTTGATCATCGTTTGACCATGATGGAAGCCGTCTTGCAGGATACGCAACTGGATGTTGCCACACTGAATATGTTGCCACGTTTAGCGATTAATGCCGGTTATCTAGGTCGTCAAGATCAATTGGGTTCTTCGAGTGTGGATTATTTTAATCGCAATAGAAGTGCGCAATTAGCGCAATATTCCACATCGCAGGATGCCAGTCGCGGTGTTGCCGATCTTGCGTTTACTTGGAATGTGCTGGATTTTGGTGTCAGTTATTATCAGGCAAAACAGCAAGCAAATCGGGTATTAATCGCCCAAGAACGGCGGCGTAAGGTCGTTAATAATTTAATTAAGGAAGTGTTAAATGCGTATTGGGGAGCGAATATTGCGGATCGCTTATTGCCTCAGCTTGATCCTGTCTTAAAACAAGCTCAACAAGCCTTAGAATTGAGCAAAACTGTTGAAGTAAACCGTTTGCAACCGATGCTCAGTGTATTGGAATATCAACGTAGTTTATTACGCATTATTGACCAACTGAAAAAGCTCAAAGCCGATTTGTTGGTGGCTAAGCCTAAATTAGCGGGATTAATTAATGCGCCGATGCACAGTGATTTTAAATTAGCGCAACCTAAACAAACCCCTGAACCGCCTGTGTTAAAAACCACTATGGTGGAACTCGAAAATTTAGGCTTATTTTACCGTCCAGAGTTACGCGAAGAAATGTATCAAGAACGCATTAGTCATGACGAAGCGTGGAAGGAAATGTTGAAAGTATTACCCGGCTTGACCATTCCAATATCAGCAAACTGGGATAGTAACTCTTTTCTGTTGTACAACATGTGGATGGAAGCAGGCGCACGCACGACTTTTAATCTAGTCAACTTGCTTGCTGCCCCTAAGATGTGGAAATCTGCGCAAACTCAGATTGAGGTCGCCCAAACGCGAAGAAGAGCCTTGAGCGTGGCGACCTTAGTGCAAGTTAACGTCAGTTATCTGCAATATATGAAAGCACTGGATAGTTATCACAGTGCGAACGAACTCAATAAAGTCGATCAAGGCATATTCAAAGTCGTCACCGATACCACCGAAAGTGATGCCGGTTCTGAGCTGGAGCGTGTTCATGCGGCAACAGCGGCATTGGCTTCACAATTAGAAAAAGAGCAAAGTTTGTCAGAAATTTACGCCGCACTGGGTAATATTTACGCGTCCATCGGTATTGATCCCGCCGTGGATAATATAGAAAATGTGACCGTGCGCACACTGTCTGTGCAGTTGGAAAAAAGCCTAGATCATTGGTATAAAGGCGAATTTCCTAAATTGCCTAATGCACCTAGCACGGCTGTCGTCACTAATAAAGCAATTACTCCGACACAAACGCTTAATACACAGACTCCAGCACCCGTTAGCGTGAAGGCTACATCTGCACCAACAACGGTTGCCGATAAACCTGTTAATACCCATGAAACATCAGCAACTGAATACTATGCTATTCAGTTAATGGCATCAGACAAAGAAAGCGATGTGGCACATTTTATGGAAAAATGGCGTGCCGATTTAAGTGCGCCGAAAGTAGTGGATATGTCTAAATCATCAAAACCGCTGTTTGTGTTGGTTTCTGGAAATTATCCATCGCGTAGTGATGCACAACAAGCTCTCGATAACTTAGCACCTGAACTTAAAGCAAATCGACGCAATCGACTTTTACCCGTAAAAATGATCGATAACGTTTTAGTAGCATCGCTGGATTGATGGCGTTTTATTAGTCAGTTCCTGACTTATACCTTAACCGCTGAGGTCTTAAATACCTCGGCGGTTTATTTATACCGTCGAACTTATTAATATGCGCTTATCTACGCACTTAAGGAAAAAAATGAACCCCTTATTAATTTTTTTTACTATCGCACTGCTACCCGTATCCGTGTTAGCAGAACCGACAACACCCGTTGAAAAACCCAGTGAAATAAGTTCACCGCTACGAGCACAAATTAAAGCCCGTCAAAGTACGCTGATTTCTAGCGAGATGAATGCGCGTATTGACCAGCTTAAATTGCGTGATGGGGAACGCTTTAGCGAAGGACAAACCTTAGTGAGTTTTCATTGTACCTTGGAAGAAGCGCAGTTGAGTAAAGCCAAGGCAACACTGGAAAAAGCCGTTAAGACTTACGAAGTAAAGCAACGCTTGGAAGAGTTACACTCGATTGGGGCGTTAGAATTAGCCGTTGCCAAAGCAGAAGAGGGTGAAGCGAAGGCGGAAACGCAGATCGCGCAAGCGGTGTTAAGTCGTTGTGTTATTAAAGCCCCGTTCGGCGGTAAAGTCACCGATGTCACCGCTAAACCTTATCAATCCGTGAAAGCAGGTGATCCTTTACTGGAAATTCTCGATGATAAAGACTTAGAAGTCGAATTTATGGCACCCTCCAAAGCCTTGCCTGAACTCAATATCGGTAGACATTTTCAAGTGACACTCAATGAAACTAATAAAGCCTATTCGGGTGAAATTACCCGTTTGGGTGGCAAAGTTGATCCCGTCAGTCAAACCATTAAAGTGTATGGTCGTATTATCGATAAATCCACTGATTTACTACCCGGTATGAGTGGCGCAGTTGAATTGACCGCCAAGCCATGAGTGAACAACGTAACAAACAACTGCTCCAGTTGACGTTATTATTACAACTGGAACATCGCGCTCGCTTAGCACCCGCCGAAGAATTGCCTTATGTTTTAGTCAATGAAACGGCGGATTTACTGCCCTATCGACAAGCGTTGTTATGGCGACTCGACGTAGAAAAACTCGACGCTGTGTCAGGTGTCGCGATACTAGAAAAAAATAGCCCTTACGCACTGTGGCTTAATCCTGTTCTACAGTATTTTTCGCATGATGAAAGAGCGGCATCGATAGCTGATTTTAATGCCCATGATTTTCCGCTCGAACTGGCACACGATTGGGCGGAATGGTTACCCGAACACGGTCTTTGGGTACCTTTACGCGCACCTTCTGGTACTAAGTATGTTTTAGTATTATTTCGAGAAGAGCCTTGGAAAGAAGGTGAAATTCATTTACTGGGCTATCTTGCTGAGGCTTATGGACACGCCATCGCGCTCACTCAAGCGGCACAGCCACCGCGTTCGTGGCGAGAACGATTTCGCTCCAAACGCTTACAGCTTATTATCACCACCGTCATTGTTGCCGCTTTGTGTTTTCCCATACGCCAATCGGTACTCGCCGAAGCCGAAGTAATTCCTTTTCATGCTAATTTGATTCGCGCTCCGCTTGATGGTGTGGTGGAAAAATTTTTTGTTCAACCCAATGAAACCGTGACTGTCGGACAAAAATTGTTCGAGCTGGACACGACCCAACTGCGTAGTCGTTTAAGCGTTGCCGAAGAAACCCGCGACATTGCCAAAACAGAATATTTACAAACCACGCAACAAGCCATGTTAGACCCAACCGCTAAAGCTAAACTGGCTGTCCTCAAAAGTAAATGGGATCAACAAATTGCCGAAGTCGATTATGTGCGTAGTTTGTTAGCCCGTTGTGAAGTGACTGCCAATAAAGCAGGGGTAACGGTGTTTGATGATCCCAATGATTGGTTAGGTAAACCTGTGACGCAAGGGGAAAAAATTCTTGCGGTTGCTGATCCGCAATCAGTCGAGTTAGAAATTCGCTTACCGATGGATGATTTAATTGAACTAGCAGCAGGTAATGAAGTGCTGTTTTTTTCTAATGTTACGCCACACCAGCCCTTATCCGCGAGTTTGAGTTATTTCAGCTATCGCGCCAGTCCAACACCCGCGCAAGTCATGGCATATCGACTCAAAGCCCAATTTACCAACTCCACCGATTTACCGCGTCTAGGTTATCGCGGTGTTGCTAAACTCTATGGTACGCGTCAACCCTTTGTGTTGTGGCTACTTCGTAAACCGATACGCACGGTTCGTTTGTGGTTAGCGTCGTAATCCAGCAGGATTCAGCCAATCCTGAACCGAAAAAATGGTTAGATTTGCGTGAAGACCTAGGACTTTACTCAGGACCACACGCCGCCGATGGCACACCGACATGGACGCTACACGACCCTGCCGCGCATCGTTATTTTCGCTTAGGTTGGTTAGAATTTGAATGCTTACAACGATGGAATATGGCGGATGCAGATGCTATTGTCATGGCAATTCAACACGATACCCCGTTAAATGCTGATGTCACCGACATTGAATTATTTACGCAGTTTCTCAGTTTTCACCAGCTCACCAAGCCGCAGGGCGCAGAAACCAGCAACCTATTAGCGCGTAAACGCAAAGCCGCCCACCCCAGTTTCTGGACATGGTTACTGCATAATTACTTATTTCTGCGTATTCCTTTATTACGTCCTGACGGTGCGTTAAAAAAAGCCCTGCCGTGGGTCAGTGCGTTTTTTAATCAACGTTTCGGTGTGTTTTTATTATTGCTGACGTGTTTAGCGATTTTTTTAGTCTCAGAACAATGGACGCAGTTTAGTCATAGCTTTGCTACCGTATTCACGCCCGAAGGCATACTGACCACCGCGCTGATGTTATCGCTATCAAAAATAATTCATGAATTAGGTCATGCGTTTACTGCTAAGCATTTTGGTTGTCGCGTGCCGACCATGGGAATTGCTTTTATGATGGGATTTCCGATGTTATGGACGGATGTTACCGATGCGTGGCGATTGCCTAGCCGCCATCAACGCCTCGCCATTGATGCCGCAGGGATGATAGCGGAATTAACCCTCGCCGTTTTCGCCACGCTCTTATGGACCGTGTTACCCGATGGCGCAGTGCGTAGCGGTGTGTATATGTTAGCCAGTACCGCGTGGTTAATTACTCTCGCAGTGAATCTTAATCCCTTTATGCGTTTTGATGGTTATTACCTGTTTTCTGATTACTTGGATATTGCCAATTTACAAGACCGTAGTTTTGCCTTAGCACGGTGGCGGTTACGCGAAAGTTTGTTTGATTTTCAACTGCCCCCACCCGAAGTGTTTGCTAAACACCGTCATCGACTCCTGATTGCCTACGCCTACGGCACATGGATTTATCGATTAATGCTGTTTGCAGGCATTGCGTGGGCGGTGTATCACTTTTTTTTTAAAGCACTGGGTTTATTCTTATTTGCAGTTGAAATTGGTTGGTTTATTGTGCGTCCTATAGTGAAAGAAATGCAGGTATGGCGGGAGTTAATAACGCTTTATAAAACACAGGTGCGCCCCCGTTTAACGTGGCTGATACCCCTGCTAGCAATAGCCCTGTTATTTATTCCGTGGCAAACCCATTTGCTACTGTCGGGCTTATTGAGTGCAGAAACCGAATTTACCCTGTATAGCCCACAGTCCTGTATAGCCCACAGTCCGCTCAAGTGCAGCGCGTTTTGGTTAAAGAAGGCGATAGTGTTCAAGCGGAACAAATATTAATTGAATTAAGCTCGCCCGATTTAGACTTTAAAATTGCCTCCGCTGAACGTCACCTTGCTGAATTAAAAGAACAACTCGCCTCACAGAGTTTAGAAATTGCGTTAGCACAGCATAATCCGATGGATATGGGTGCTTTACAATCGACCTTGGCAGAACTGAGTGGCTTACGCGACGCACAAAAAAAACTCACCTTACGCGCCAGCTTTGCTGGACGCATTCGTGATTTATCCGATGCCCTGCAACAAGGCGAATGGATAGCCAAAGACGAAGCATTAGGCATCGTAGAAAGTCCGCATACCACCGTGGTTGCTTACGCCGAAGAAGCGGATTTGAATCGTTTGCAGTTAGGCGCGACAGGCAAATTTTATCCAGAAGGCGGTGATTTAGCCCCTGTTCCCGCCCATGTAATTACTATCGATCACGTTGGTACCCGCCAATTAACCATCCCCGAACTTAGCTCAAATCATGGCGGTGAAATTGCAGTACGCGAAGACGAACAGCATCATTTGATTCCTGAACAAGGTATTTACCGCGTTTTGCTACAAGTAGATGATAGCATCGAGTTACAACCCATTACCCTGCGCGGTAGATTATCGTTAGCTACACCTGCCGAAAGCCTTGCTGGGCGTTTGCTACGTTCAACACTCGCGGTATTGATTCGAGAAAGTAGTTGGTAATCCGCCGCTTACCGTTTAAACCGTTCATTATTAACAACGAGAGACTTAACCATGCGCTCCAAATTTTTAACGATAGTATTTATTTTTTTAACAGCACTGGCTAACACAGCCCAAGCCGAATCACTCAAGCCTTTCACCAGCGGCAGTTATCAACAAATACTAACCAGCAATGCAGGAAAACCCTTTATGTTGGCAATCTGGTCAATCACCTGCCCATCGTGTATTAAAGACATGGCGGTATTAAAGGCGGTTCACAAAGCCAAACCTGAACTTAAAATCATCATGCTAAGCACCGATGACATCGCTGAAACTGCCGAAGCTGAGAAAATATTGGCAAGCAATCAATTAACTGATATTGAACATTGGATTTATGCTGAAGAAAACACCCAGAAACTGCAATTTGAAATTGATTCTAAATGGTATGGGGAATTACCGAGAACCTATTTTTTCGATAAAGCCCATCAACGCGAAGGTGTGAGTGGCGTGTTATCAAAAGAAGATTATGAAGCGCGGATG
>NQJH01000139.1 GCA_002256685.1 Methylococcaceae bacterium NSP1-2
GGGCGTTTGTAATAACGCTAATTTGGCTTGTAAATAGCTTTCCATTGAACCGTGATAATCTAAATGATCGCGGCTGATATTGGTAAACACCGCGCCTTTAAAATGCGTACCATTCACACGACCTTGCTCTAATCCATGTGAGGACACTTCCATTGCCACGGTTTTTTTGCCCGCTATTAGTAAGTTGCTCAGTATGCTTTGAATGGCTAAGGCATCGGGGGTAGTATTCAGTGTTTTATGAAGATTACCCCACTCACCCCAACCGAGTGTGCCGATAATGCCGCAGTCATCCAATGCCTGACTTAAAAACTGACTGCACGACGTTTTGCCATTCGTGCCTGTGATACCAATAACGTTCATCGATTGCGAGGGATTGCCATAAAAGCGAGCGGCGATATTACCTAATGCCCCGCTTAGGTTGTCCACAGCAATCATCGGTACACGACCTTGCAAGTCCTCTGCTAATTGCTTGCCGTTACCCGCAGGATCAAAAAGAATTGCGCAAGCACCCTTGCTAATCGCTTGCTCAGCATGGCTTAAACCATGTTGCTTTGAACCTGCTAGAGCGATAAATACATTACCAGCCACCACGGCACGACTATTTAATGTCAGACCAGTAATCAACAAGTCATTCGTAATAGTCAAATCGGTATCGGAAAGCGGAACCAGTCCCGCTAATAAATCGTTCAGTTTCATAAAAGCCGCTTTATTGAGTTTGCCGTGTCAGCAAAATGGGCATGGTTGTTTCTTGGTCGGGTGCAACATTCAGCAAGCGTAACGCGCCTGTCATTACCTTAGAAAACACAGGAGCTGAAACCAGTCCGCCATAATATTGACCTGCGGAAGGTTCATCAATCATCACGACAATAATCAGGCGTGGATCGGTTGCAGGAGCCATCCCTGCAAACACCGCAAAATAACTACCACTGGTATAACCATGAGAGCCGCTGGCTTTTTTGACCGTTCCCGTTTTGCCTGCCACGGTGTAACCATCGACTCTGGCTTCATAAGCGGTACCGTCTTTCATAATCACATTTTGTAGCATGTCTCGAATAGTCTTAGCCGTTTTGGCTGAAAATACCCGCTGTGCCTTATCGTCTTCATCACGCTTGAGTAAACTAACCGAATGCAGAATACCATCATCTGCCAACGCGGTATAAGCTCTTGCCAACTGCACAGCAGAAACACTCAAGCCATAACCAAACGACATAACCGCACGATCAAAATCATGCCATTTTTTATAATCTAACATCCGTCCGCTGGCTTCGCCTTCAAAGCCCGCTTGAGCTGAACTGCCAAAGCCCAGTTTTTTATAAACACCCCAGAAATATTTTGGGGGCATTTTGAGAGCCATCATACTCACGCCAATATTGCTGGATTTTTTGAGAACGTGCATTAAATCCAATGAGCCGTAGTTATGCACATCCTTAACAACATTTTTGCCGATTTGAAAACTGCCGCCCGTGTTAAAAACTGTATTAGGCGTGACATAGCCACCGTCTAAAGCCGCTGCTGCAACAAACGGTTTGACGGTTGAACCTGGCTCAAATATATCGGTTAAGGCTCTGTTGCGGTACAAATTTTCTTTTAAACTTTTGCGAATATTAGGATTAAACGTGGGCTGATTAACCGCCGCCAAAATTTCGCCATTCTTGGCATCCAATACCACTAAAGTGCCTGATTTAGCGCGGTTAGCATTTACCGCCAACTGTAATTCCCGATACGCTAAATATTGAATACGCTGATCGATACTCAACTCAATATTTTTTCCAGAAATCGGCTCTTTGATATTTTCAACATCTTCAATAATGCGTCGCAATCCATCTCTGATAACACGTTTACTACCCGCTGTTCCCTTTAATACTTGTTCATAGCCGGCTTCCATACCCTCTTGACCAACATCATCCAAATCAGTAAAGCCGATCAAATGGGCAGCAACACCGCCCGTCGGATAGAATCGCTTAAATTCACGGTCAAAATAGACACCGACCAGCTTTAAGGCTTTTACTTGCTCACTGAGGTCGGGATTTATCTGACGAGCTATGTAGGCAAACTGCTTATGCGGATCACCATTCAGCATGTCCAGCACTTTACCTTTCGGTAACGAGAGCAGTTTTTCCATTTCAGCAATTTTCAGCAATTTTTGCTTTTTATATTCTGCAAGAACTTCAGCCTTTTGCGCCTCGGTCAATGCCACACCCGGCTGTTTGGCTTTGAGCTCTTTTTCCAGTTGCTTAACCTGATTTTTATCATCCATGTTAAGCTCGCGCGGATTGACTGATATAGACTCAACAGGGGTACTGATGGCTAAGGGCGCACCATTTCTGTCCTTAATCATGCCTCTATAGGCTGACACCGGCTCGTCATCTACTAGCCGCATATCGCCCTGATCCTTGAGAAATTTTTTATTCAACACCTGCAAATCAACGGCGCGACCAACCAGTGTCGCCATACAGCACATCATAAAAATAATTAAAACTTTTCGCCTGCCAGAAAAATCACTTGCTGGCTTTTTCACTTCACTGTTGCCTCGAAAATCTAACATTTACGGTTTTATATAAATTATTTTTTCGTGTAATGGCATGACCAATTTCAACTTCTCGCGTGCAACTAATTCAACCCGATTCTGCTCTGCAAAGGTCGTCAGTTCCAGCTGCGTCTGTCCCCATTCGACTTCGCGTTGATCTAATTCTCGTTCTTGTTTTTGAATGTCTATAAAAATCAGCCGCGAGTAATACTTGCTATAAATAACAGCCAAGGCTGTTATCAGAAGCACTGCGCTTAATAAAGCTAACAGTCGATTAACTACCACTTAAACTCGCTCCGCCACTCGCATCACTGCACTACGCGATCTAGGATTTTGAGCCACTTCCTGTGGTTCTGCGACCAACGCCTTGCTGATTTTTTTTAACAAGCCTTTTGCCATATCCACTTCTTTAATAGGCAGTTTACTGGGATTATATTTCGCGCCCGATTCATTCTTAATAAAGCGTTTAACGATTCGATCTTCTAAGGAATGAAATGAAATGACCACCAATCGCCCGTTTTTATTTAGAACACGAACAGATTGCTGTAACACATCGGTTAATTCATGCAATTCTCTATTAATTTCAATTCGGATTGCTTGAAAAGTGCGCGTTGCAGGATGTTTATGTTTTTCTCTGGTATGAACAGTCTGTGCAATCAAGTCAGCCAATTGTCGCGTTGTCGTAATAGGCGTTGTTGTTCGTGTTTCAACGATAGCTTTAGCAATGCGCCGCGCAAACTTCTCTTCGCCGTATTCAAACAAAATTTTAACCAAATACGCTTCGTCCACAGTCGCCAACCATTGCTCAGCCGAAACCCCTGCCAAACTATCCATGCGCATATCCAAAGGACCATCACGCAAAAAACTAAAACCTCTTTCTGGATTATCGAGTTGCGGTGAAGACACGCCCAAATCGATTAAAATACCATCAATCTTGCCCAACAAACCTTCGCTAGCAACTGCATTTTCCAGTTCAGAAAAGCAACAATGCTTTAAGGTAAACCGCTTATCCTTTTGCAGTGCCTGTGCATAATCGGAATTAATCGCATCCCAATCACGGTCAAATGCCAACAAGCGTCCGTTTTCGCCCAACTGATTTAAAATACCCTGACTGTGTCCACCGCGCCCAAAGGTACAATCCAGATAAATACCGTCTTTCTTAATCGCCAACTGTTGCAATGCTTCTGCAAACATAACGGGTAAATGTGCCACTAACCAATCTCCCGTATTAAAAAGATAAAGACTCTAATTTTTCCAAGCCATCATCGTGATTGTTATTTAGCCAGTCATTTTCTTTGGCTAACCATGCTTGCTCATTCCATATTTCAAATTTATTCAACTGACCTACCAACACACAACTTTGTCCATCCGTGCAAATTCCCTGTATTTTTTGGATAACAGTAATCGACCTTGCTTATCCATTTCACAGTCAGAGGCATTACCAATAAAAACCACTTTGCACCACCAACAGGCACTATAAATTCCAAACAGTGCATAGTCAAGAATGATTTCATTTATAATCTTGCTTTTTTGACAATGACTTACATCCTGCTTGAGAATAAATTAAAACACACCCGTATGATATTCATAAGCGGTGTAACCATACCTCCAGCATAAGTTACATATCAGTGCATTAGCTTATTTAAGTACCGTATAGAACAGCTTTTTTACACGCAAACACCAAACAGAACTTAAAAATAAAGTAAAATGAACGGTTTTGCAAAATCCCACTTCGTCAATTTCAAATAGACATCAAAGGTAGACATGAAAAATTATAAAATCGCGGTATTAGCGGGCGACGGTATCGGTCCTGAAATCACTCGGGAAGCCCTCAAAGTGCTTAAACTTGTTGAAGAACGCAACGAAGTAACATTTGAATTAATGCCCGCTGCTTTTGGCGCGTGTGCTTATTTTGAGTTTGGCGATGCGTTTCCCCAGTCCACTATTGATATTTGCGATCAAGCGGACGCTATTTTGAAAGGACCGATTGGTTTAAGTCATGAAGAATCCAAACAAATCCCCATTGATAAACAACCTGAACGTGGCGCGTTATTACCTATGCGTCGTCGTTACAATACTTATGCCAATTTTAGACCTGTGTATTTACCCAAAGCCTTGGCGCATTTTTCGCCATTAAAACCTGAAATTATCGGTGAAGGCATTGATATTATGATGGTCAGAGAATTAGTCGGCGGACTTTACTTTGGCAATAAAGAAATGGGCATCAATGAACAAGGCTTGCGTTATGTCAAAGAAACCTTGGAATATGACGAGTTACAAATTAGCCGTATTCTGCACCAAGCCTTTAAATTGGCACAAAAACGTAAAAAAACCCTGCACAACATTCATAAAAGCAACGTCTTAAAATCCAGCGTATTGTGGAATGAAATTTTAGAAGAAGTGGCAAAAGAATACCCCGATGTTACCGTTTATCATCAATTAGTCGATTCTGCCGCCACTAATTTATGCCTGAAACCCACCCAATTTGATGTCATGGTCATGGAAAATATGTTCGGCGACATCCTTAGCGACCAAGGCGGTGGTATTTTAGGTTCATTAGGTTTAATGCCATCAGCGTGTATCGGTGATGAAAAAGCCTACTACGAACCCTCACACGGCTCTGCGCCTGACATTGCAGGCAAAAATATTGCCAACCCGTATTCCATGATTGGTTCAGTCGCCATGATGCTAGAAAACAGTTTTGGCATGGAAAAAGAAGCGAAAAATGTCTGGGCAGCCATGCAAGCGGTATTTGCCGATGGCTATTCAACCGCTGATTTATCGAAAGCAGACAGCGGCGTCAAGATGATTAGCACCGTTGAGTT
>NQJH01000140.1 GCA_002256685.1 Methylococcaceae bacterium NSP1-2
AATTAGGCATTCCTGTCGTAGGTATTGTGGATTCTAACAATTCACCTGAAAAAATTGACTATATTATCCCAGGTAATGATGACTCGATTCGCGCCGTTAAACTGTATTGTGAAAGCGTTGCAGCAGCGGTATTAGACGCAAAAACAGCGAGTCTAGGTTTATCAGCAAAAGCGGATGATTTTGTTGAAGAAGCCGTAGCAGAATAAGCCATGTAGGGGGCGCATTGCGTACCCTACTGCTTGCCTTAACCAGCAAGCATTAATAACAGCCTAAAACGCCTCCTTCAAGGGGGCGTTTTTACAGTAACGACGGAGTAAAAAATGAGTGTAACAATTAGTGCATCAATGGTGAAAGAACTGCGTGAAAGAACCAGTTCTGGCATGATGGAATGTAAAAAAGCCTTAGTTGAAGCCAATGGTGATATGGAATTAGCCATTGAAAACATGCGTAAAGCAGGTTCAGCCAAAGCCGATAAAAAATCAGGTCGCATCGCGGCTGAAGGTATTATCGGCGTAAAAGTCAGTCCTGACGGTAAAGCGGTTGCTATCGTTGACATCAACTGTGAAACTGATTTCGTGGCTAAAGCCGAAGGTTTTGTGAGTTTTGTTAATAGCGTTACTGAAGGTTTATTAAACGCTGATATCGAAACTGAAGAACAATTATTGGCTATGCCGTTAGAAGATGGCGTAACCGTTGATGAAATGCGTCGTGGTTTGATTTCAACCTTAGGCGAAAACATCACTGTTAGACGTTTTGAAAAATTCAAAACCGAAGGCGGCACTGCCTGTTACTTACACGGTAACAAAATCGGCGTTATCGTTGAATTAGCAGTCGCTGATAGCGAATTTGGTAAAGACGTGGCGATGCACATCGCTGCTAGCAAACCAGTTTGCGTTTCTGAAGATCAAGTTGCTCCAGAAGTCATCGAAAAAGAAAAAGAAATTTTCTCAGCACAAGCCGCAGAAAGTGGCAAACCTGCTGAAATTATTGCCAAAATGGTTGACGGTCGTATCAGTAAATTTTTAGCGGAGGTGACTTTATTAGGTCAACCTTTCATTAAAGATGACAAAATCACCGTCGGTAAATTAGCGGCATCAAAAGGCAATCGCGTTATTCGCTTTAGCCGTTTTGAAGTCGGTGAAGGTATCGAGAAAAAAGAAGAAAACTTTGCTGAAGAAGTTGCGGCGTATGCCGATAGCTTTAAAAAATAAGTTGTAGGTTGGATTAGCGATAACCTAACCCAACATTGACCTACGTTGTGTTGGGTTACGGGTATCGCCTAACCCACCTACATGCTACATACTCAATGTGTAAGGGGGATTTATGCAATGGCAAGACGTATTAGCTGATAAATCATTACGCGATTTACCTTATAAAATAGAATTAAATGAATATGGTCATATCGAAATGTCTCCAGCCTCTTTTACACACAGTTATTTTCAAGGCACATTAGCTGCTTTATTAAGCAAACAATTAGAGGGTAAAGTTTTTACTGAATTAGCCATCATAACGGACAAAGGCGTTAAAGTACCCGATGTGGCATGGGGTTCAGATGATTATTTTCAACGTCATAAAAATGATATTGCCGCTACCGCCGCTCCTGAAATCTGCATTGAAATTATTTCTCCTTCAAATAGTAAACGAGAAATGAAAGCCAAGATTAAGTTATATTTAAAAGCAGGTGCTATTGAAGTATGGCTAATGAATGAGCAAGGTGATGTTCAGTTTTTTGATGCCAATGGACAACGAGAAGCCAGTGGTTTTAATGTAACCATAGACAAATTAGTTTGATGTCGTCAGATGACAGAACAAATCACCCGTGTCCTGTTAATTGATTTAGAAAATTGCCCAAGTCAAATTCATCAGTTAATGAGTGATTTACAGCAATATTCACAAGTTGTCGTGTGTTATGCCCAAAGCGGGGCAAAAATCCCCATTGATTGGATTATGCCGTTAACGGTTACCATCAATGATAACAAATTAAAGTTAGTCAAAATGCCAATCGTTGGTAAAAACTCAGCTGATTTTGGTATTACTTTTTGGGCTGGCGTACTCATGGCGCAATTACCCCCAGAAACCCATTTTGATATTGTTTCCAACGATACTGACTTAGATTATGTGGTCAGTTTGTTAATTAGCCAACAACGTAGCGCAGAACGAGTAGGTATTAAAAAAGAAAATCCATCCGCTTTAACAGAAATAAAAACAACAGCAACAAAAATACCCAGTTCAGAAACTCAAGATCATTATTTACGCGTATATTGCTTGCATTTATTGAACCATAGTAAGCCAGCGAAAAAAGAAACCTTGTTGAATAGCGTTAGAGCTAAATTCAAAGCCGATAATATTGATGCCACTCTATTAGTTGAAACGTTGGTCAAACAGGGCGTAATTACTATAAATGAAAATAAAATTGCTTATAATCAGCAAAAATTAAATCAATTTGCAAACAGTATTTAGAAAAATAACGTATCTATTTTCAATAACCTATCTTAATAAAAACCATGACTAAATTAATTTGCAAAAGAATTTTACTGAAGTTAAGCGGTGAAGCGTTAAGTAGCGAAGGAGGTGGCAGTATCGATGCCGATATTGTTAGCCGTCTTGCCTCTGAAATTAAAGAATTATGTGATACTGGCATTGAAGTCGGTTTAGTAATTGGTGGCGGTAATATTTTACGCGGTGCGGAAAAAGCCTCGGAAGGCTTAGACCGTGTTACTAGCGACCAAATGGGTATGTTAGCCACTGTTATTAATGCCTTAGCCATGCAGGACGCATTGGAACATCAAGGACAGCAAGTGCGGGTGATGTCCGCTCTTAAAATTAATCAAGTATGTGAAGATTACATTCGCCGCCGTGCCATTAGACATTTGGAAAAAGGTCGAGTAGTGATTTTTGCCGCAGGGACGGGTAATCCATTTTTTACCACTGATTCGGCGGCAAGTCTTCGCGCCATTGAAATTAATGCGGGCTTGATGATTAAAGCAACTAAAGTTAAAGGCGTTTATTCTGCCGACCCTGAAAAAGTTAAAGATGCGACCTTTTACCCACGATTAACCTATGACGAAGCATTAGATCAACGACTAAACGTCATGGACACTACCGCGCTGGTATTGTGCCGTGATAACAATGTACCGATGCGCGTGATGAACGTATTTGAGCAAGGTGCAATAATGAAATTAATGATGGGCGCAGAGATTGGCTCGCTTATTGAACGAGGAACAGAGTAATGATTAGTGATATTCAACAAAGTGCAGCAACCCGTATGGGCAAAAGCATTGAAGCTTTAAAACATGAATTTTCAAAAATAAGAACTGGCAGAGCGCATCCTAGCTTACTGGATCAAGTTGTCGTGTCTTACTATGGGACGGATTCATCCATCTCACAGGTTGCGAATGTTGCCGTTGAAGATGCCCGAACCCTAACCGTTACGCCTTGGGAAAAAAGCATGGTGCAAGCGATTGAAAAAGCCATTTTAAAATCCGATTTAGGTTTAAATCCTGCCACTAACGGGATGACCATTCGTATTCCATTACCCGCACTGACTGAAGAACGTAGACGTGGTTTGGTTAAAGTCGTTAAACACGAAGCTGAAAATGGACGGGTTGCCATTCGTAATATTCGTCGTGATTCCAATTCTGAAATCAAAGACTTGTTAAAAGACAAGAAAATTTCTGAAGATGATGCCCACGATGCGGAAGAAAAAATCCAAAAATTGACCGATCAATATATTAAAGACGTGGAAAAATTATTGGAAGCAAAAGAGGCGGATTTGTTATCAATGTAATTGCCCAACACTATTCTGCCACTTGTGTGAGACACGCCCATGCCTACTGATGATCCTAGCCAACCGCCGCCAGCCAATCCCAGTCCCCGTCATATTGCTATCATTATGGATGGTAATGGACGCTGGGCGCAAAAACGTTTTATGCCGCGTGCGGTGGGTCATCAAGCAGGTGTTAAAACTGTTCGTAGAATAGTTGAATACTGTGCCACTAACAAAATCGAAGTGCTAACACTGTTCGCTTTTAGTAGTGAAAACTGGCGACGACCTGAAACTGAAGTGTCTCTCTTAATGTCACTGTTTATGGCGACCTTACAGCGGGAAATCAACAAGCTAGATCGTAACAATATACGCTTACGTTTCATCGGTGACAGAAGTGCGTTTCCTGACAAACTCCAACAAAAGATGGCAGAAGGCGAAGCGCAAACCGAAAATAACACCGCCCTCACCTTGGTGATTGCTGCCAATTACGGTGGACATTGGGATATGTGTCAGGCGTTTCAAAAAATTGCTGCCAAAATCGCGGCGGCTGAGTTGACCCAGCAAGACATCACCGAAGCCTTGATTAATCAGCATTTATCCACCGCTGACCTACCTGAGCCGGATCTTTTTATTCGCACAGGCGGTGAACAGCGCGTGAGTAATTTCATGTTATGGCAGTTAGCTTACGCAGAAATGTATTTTACACCCACGCTCTGGCCGGATTTTGACCAGAATTCCCTAGAAGAGGCTATTAAGAGCTTTAAAGGTCGCCAACGCCGCTTTGGTCATACGGGCGAGCAAGTGCTTAGTCAATCCGTCACTCTACAACCTTAACCTTAGAATTTATTAACATGTTAAAACAACGAATTATCACCGCCGCTATTTTGGCAACAGTGATTGTGTCGGCGGTTCTTATGCTGCCCTCGGATTATTTTTCCTTGCTCATTGCCATTATTGTGTTAATCGGTGCGTGGGAATGGCTCAATTTAATTGACATCAACAGTCCCGCTAAACGTGCTGTATTTATCGGCACGCTGATTTTTGCCATGTTATTTATCCATTTGTGGACTTATCTTTTGGAAGCTCTTGTCCCTGTAATGGATAATTTAGCGACTAAATACAAGTTTGAAATGGAAGATATTCGTAAGCAATCGGGTATTTTAGAATGGTTAGTGATACCCGCCGTGCTGTTTTGGCTGTTAGTCATGCTGTTAATTCGTAAAGCACCGCTAGAAATGCTGACTTTACAATTACGCTTACGTTATAAATCGTTGATTGGTTGGGGTATCCTGTTGGCAAGCTGGATGTTTTTATCCAGATTACGCTCATTTTATGGCAGTGAACTGACACTTTATTTTTTGCTACTGATATGGATTGCTGATATTGCCGCTTATTTTTCGGGCAAAAAATGGGGTAAAACCAAATTAGCACCTGATATTAGCCCAGGTAAAACCGTTGAAGGTGTCTATGGTGCGTTAGCTTCATCTGCCGTGTGCGCTATCATCTTGTGTATTGCGTTAAGCATTATTTATGGTAAACCAATAACCTTTATGGTGGCGGGTGATTTGATTTTGGTTTATGGTGATTTATTTTTCAGTTTAGTCAAACGTCAACGCGGTGTGAAAGACAGTGGCAATTTATTACCCGGTCATGGCGGCGTTTTGGATAGAATTGATAGCTTGATTGCCGCAGCACCTATATTTTATGCAGGCATCTATTTAATTTACATGGTTTTATTAGCCCCAGCGCAATAGAGGACTGATTATGAAAAAAGGTATTTGCATACTCGGCGCGACCGGTTCAATTGGAGTTAGCACCTTAGATGTGGTGGCTAGACATTCGCATCTTTACAAGGTGATTGCCTTAACAGCTAACAACAATATTACGCTGTTATACGAACAATGTTTAGCGCATCATCCTGAAGTGGTGGTACTGGTCAATGAAGCCAAAGCGGCAGAATTTAAAGAGCTACTGAAAAATTCACCCGTATCTGATATTCAGGTTTTATCAGGTGCGGCTGCCTTAGAACAAGTCGCTACGCTGGATAATGTTGATTCTGTGATGGCAGCAATCGTTGGCGCGGCAGGGTTATTGCCCAGCTTAGCGGCCGCAAAAGCAGGCAAAACTATTTTGCTTGCCAATAAAGAAGCACTGGTTATGTCGGGTGCGATTTTTATGGATGCCGTTGAAAAATCGGGCGCACAACTGTTGCCAATTGATAGCGAACATAATGCCATTTTTCAATGTATGCCCGCCGCTTATACCTCAGGCGCGAAGGCTAAAGGCGTTAGACGCATTTTATTAACCGCCTCAGGTGGTCCATTTCGTTCTATGCCGATTGAAAACATGGTTGATGTCACACCCGCTCAAGCAGTCGCGCATCCTAATTGGGACATGGGCAGAAAAATCTCGGTCGATTCTGCCACCATGATGAACAAAGGCTTAGAAATGATTGAAGCCTGTTTATTATTCGACATGAAACCCGAACAAATCCAAATTGTCATTCATCCACAAAGCGTCATTCATTCGATGGTTGATTATGTCGATGGCACGGTACTCGCGCAAATGGGCAATCCTGATATGCGCATTCCGATTGCTTATTCGTTAGCATGGCCAGACCGTTTTGATTCAGGTGTTGCCCCGTTAAATATTTTTGACGTAGCGCGTATGGATTTTGAAGAACCCAATTTGCAACGCTTTCCGTGTTTGCGTTTGGCTTACGAAGCAATTAATGCAGGTGGCATTATGCCAACGGTATTAAATGCGGCGAATGAAATCGCGGTTGAAGCGTTTTTAAATGAACAACTACGCTTTACCGATATTGCTGTCATTATTGAACGCACGATGGCAAAATTTGAAGCCAAAGTCGCGAATACACTCAGTCTCATCTTAGAGGCAGATGCACAGGCGCGAGTTGTTGCTAACCAACAGATTTCTGAGCTGTAAGCTAAGACCTGTTAGGTTTAAACCTGACAGGTCTGTTTTAATACCAACTAGGTTGCGCGACAAGTCACGCCCACATTTTTCTTAGAAACAAGTCTATTCATGGATTTTCTGCATACTGTATTTTATTTCATCGTAGCCATCGGTATTCTGGTGGCATTTCATGAATTTGGGCATTTTTGGGTGGCGCGTAAAGTCGGCGTTAAAGTCCTGCGTTTTTCCATTGGCTTTGGCAAAGTATTTTGGAAGTATCAAAAAAATCCAACCGATACTGAATATGTGTTATCCGCGATTCCGTTAGGCGGCTATGTCAAAATGGTCGATGAACGTGAAGGCGAAGTTGCCCCCGAAAACCTACCCTTTTCCTTCAATCGTCAACCCGTCTGGGCAAGAATTGCAATCGTTGCCGCAGGACCGTTATTTAATCTTATACTGGCTGTCGTGCTGTTTTGGGCAGTGCTAGTCATTGGTGAAACGGGTTTTAAGCCGATACTCGGCGCGGTAGAGCAAGGCACATTAGCGGCAAAAGCCGGCTTTGTCGAAGGCGATGAAATTACGGCTGTTAATGACAAGCGCACACCGACATGGGTGGAGGCGATGGAATCCATTATGGCAATCGCCTTAGAGGGTGAACAGAGCATTAATGTCACGGTAACGCATGACGAACAACAAACCATTAAAACACTGACCCTTGTCGAGCAGAATAAACAAGACGCGGCGGCATTGTATAAAAGCTTAGGTTTCAAACCGTGGACACCTGTTTTAAAACCACAAATTGGGCGCGTATTGCCAGACAGTGCAGCCCTTGCTGCTGGCTTGCAAAAAGGTGATTTAATCATCAGTGCCAATAATACCCCGATAAAAGACTGGCAACAGTGGGTTGATATGATTAAAACCCATCCTGACACCGCTATGCAGTTAATCATCGAGCGTGATGGGGCGCAAATACCCATCATTCTTACGCCAAAATCGGTACAAGTCGGCAAAAATACCGAAGGCAAAATCGGCGCGGCAGTCTTAGTCCCCGAAGAGCTGATTAAATCCATCACCGTTGACTACGCCTTATCACCAATAGACGCAATTCCTGCGGCTTTTAAAACCACTTATTTTTACTGCACCTCTACCCTAAAAATGATGGGCAGAATGCTAATTGGTAAAGCCTCCGTTGAAAATTTAAGCGGTCCGATTAGTATTGCGCAATACGCAGGACAATCCGCCGACATGGGTTTTGTTGCCTTCATTAAATTTCTGGGCTTGGTCAGTGTCAGCTTAGGTGTGCTGAATTTACTACCCATCCCTGTATTAGATGGCGGTCATTTATTATTTTTCGCGATGGAAGCCATTAGAGGCAAACCCGTTTCAGAAAAAGTACAATTATTTTTCCAACAAATCGGACTCACTTTATTAATGTTGTTAATGGCAATCGCCATGTTTGTGGACGTGCAGCGATTATTTCAGTAATCCACCTAACCAATACGAGAAAATTATGAAAAAAATTATTACGCTGGCAGCGGTATCGCTACTGAGCTTGGCATTTTCAACGGCTTACGCAGATGAAAATACCATTAAACAATCCATCGCAAAGTCCATGCCCACCATGAAAATCGATGCCATCAAGCCTTCTGAAGTCAAAGGGCTTTATGAAGTTTTAGTGGGAACCAATGTGTTTTATGTTTCTGACGATGGCAAATATTTAATAGAAGGGCATTTAATCGACATCGCCGCGCGTAAAGATTTAACCGAAGGCAAATTAAGCGAATCACACGTTAAAGCGATTAATAAACTGGGTACAGATAAAATGATTATCTTTAAACCCAAAACCAGTAAATACACCGTGACTATTTTTACTGACATCGATTGTGGCTATTGCCGTAAATTACATTCTGAAATCGATTCTTATCTAGCCGAAGGTATCACCATTCAATACGTCTTCTTCCCCAGAACAGGCAAAGACACCGAATCTTACAAAAAAGCCGTTTCTGTTTGGTGTGCTGATGACCGCAAAGCCGCGTTAACCGCCGCTAAAAAAGGCGAAGCCGTCAAAGCAAAAACCTGTGCCAATCCTGTTGATGAACACATGAAACTCGCTGGCGAATTTGAAGTCAATGGCACACCGACGATAGTGTCAGAAAAAGGCACTGTTTACCCCGGTTATTTACCCGCCAAACAATTAGTCGAAATGTTGAAAGGCGAGAACGCACCTAAGTAAGCCAATATATTGGGATGAAATAAATCCCAGTATTTGTGGTGGGCAAGGCTTTTTTGCCCACCATTTTCCTATGCTTCCTTTATCAGCAAAGAATTACGCTGATTTCCAAGACCATCCAATCAATCCTATTGAATAAGCTGCGCATATCGAAACGCGGACTTTAAATCACAAAAAATCATTATCAGCGTAGTCGGACACAAAAATAAAAGCTGGGTTTCACCGCGCCCCACCTATCCTACAAAATATCTTTTTAAAATAATGGCTTATTATTCGAAAAGTAAACATTGAGTAGAGTGTATATTGCGTACTGCACTATCAAAAGCCCTAATTAACCGATATAATCCCACGTTATATTTTTATTCATTCAGCGAGCATAGAGTGAACATCAAAGACTACATGCACCGCCTTGGTCAGCAGGCGAAACAAGCGGGGCGGGAAATTAGCCGTACCGATTCGAACAAAAAAAATCTGGCGTTATTAAAAATTGCTGAGGCGATTGCTAGCAACCGTGACTTATTAATCGCTGAAAATCAAAAAGATTTAGCCGCAGGTCAAGCAAATGGCTTAGATGCTGCGTCATTAGATAGACTCACCTTAAGCCCTGCCCGCATTACGGCAATGATAGAAGGTTTACAACAAGTTGCCGCCCTGCCCGACCCTGTTGGTGAAATTACTGATTTAAGTTATCGTCCAAGCGGCATACAAGTCGGACAAATGCGCGTGCCATTAGGCGTTATCGGCATTATTTATGAATCGCGCCCTAATGTCACCGTTGACGCGGCGGCGTTGTGTTTGAAATCAGGGAATGCCTGTATTTTACGCGGTGGTTCAGAAGCGATACATTCTAATCAAGCGATTGCTAACTGCATTAACCAAGGTTTACAAGCCGCTGGGTTGCCTGTTACTGCGGTGCAGATTGTGGAAACCACCGACCGTGCCGCAGTGGGCGAACTGATTACGCTAAATCAATATGTGGATGTTATTGTGCCACGCGGCGGTAAAAGTTTAATCGAGCGGATTTCTAAAGAAGCAACTATTCCTGTCATTAAACATTTGGATGGTATTTGTCATGTTTATATTGATGATAAAGCGGATATAAACAAAGCGATTGCCATTGCTATGAACGCAAAAACCCATCGTTACGGGGTTTGTAATGCGATGGAAACCTTACTGATTGCAGAAAGTATTGCGCCCAAAATACTACCCGAACTCGCTGCACAATACCGCGAAAAAGGCGTTGAATTACGCGGTTGCCCTAAAACCTGTTCATTAGTTCCAGACTGTATTCGGGCAACCGAAACTGATTGGCAAACCGAATATCTCGCGCCGATTTTATGCATTAAAATAGTTTCGGGCATTGATGAGGCGATTGATCATATTAGCCAATACAGCTCCGCGCATACCGAAGCTATTGTTACCGAAGATTACACGCTCGCCCGCCGTTTTTTACGCGAAGTGGATTCTAGTTCCGTAATGGTTAATGCGTCTACACGTTTTGCGGATGGTTTTGAATATGGCTTAGGCGCAGAAATTGGCATTAGTACCGATAAACTCCATGCGCGTGGTCCTGTGGGATTAAAAGGACTCACGTCACTAAA
>NQJH01000382.1 GCA_002256685.1 Methylococcaceae bacterium NSP1-2
CCATCTCTAACATCAGGATGATTTTCTAATAACATGGCACCTACTGCCTGTTCAGACTCACCTGCAAATGTTTGCAAAAAGCTTCCTACAAAAGTATGTTTAAAAACATGCTGTCCACAAATTGCTTTTTGAACGGGGTCAACAATAGGCGAGTAATTTCCCATCAAAAACATCGCACATTGAATCGCTGTCGTTAGCCCAGCAAAATATATAAATTGGTATTGAAGTCCTACCTCTTTGTATAACAAATTATAATGCCGTTCAGTTGCATCTCCTAGTTTTGAGTGATGCGCTGGATAATGCACAAAACAACCATGTCCAGAGACACTAAGAAAATCGCCCGTCGCTAATCTATTTAACTCAAACAAATCTTCTACTAATATCATTCCATGAAAGGGAGTTGTCCTCAAAAATTGCAGAGCAATTCCATGAAAGGGAGTTGTCCTCAAAAATTGCAGAGCAGCTTCTAATGTGGCTCGTCGAGAAGTACTATATGTTGTGACACGCGCAGCAAAACCATCCCATTGTGCAATTCTTTCTATTGGCGTTTGTCCGCGCATAGACGGTTGATTAATTTCAATAAGATTTCCATCACCAAAATCTACAAGAGTTGTACCTGCCTCAACAGCATTTGCCGTAGGATTTTCTAGCAGTATTCTATAAGCATCTAAAAAATAGGTAGGTGACATCCAGTCGTCATCTGCCATTATGGCGGTAAATTCTATATTTTTAGACCAATCAAGCAGATAATAAAAATTATTTGTAGCTCCTATATTTTTTTCATGTGCTATTGCGATCACATTTGAATTGATACGCCCAATTTCCTTTAAAAACTGTTGCTTTTCTGGATTTTCACTATTATCAGCGATTAAAACAGCAACCTCAGCACTAGCAACACCGACCATCGCGCCAATAATAGCTCGAGCTGTCGGTGTCCATCTGGCTGTAGGTAAAAGAATCGCTAACCTAACAGACGAGGGTATCTCAGGAAATTTATATGCGTTCGATTCAATTATGGATACCTTATTGCTCATTTTAAACCTTGATTATTATTAAATGATTTATTGCTGATTTATATGGATTTAACTAGCGGGTAGATAGCTATACTCTATTTAATGTGAAGCAACACTCGCACACTTAACACACATATTGGAATAAGGAATAACCTTTAAGCGTTCGATATTGATAGGTTCGCCACACACCTGACAAACACCGTATTCGCCACTGTCTATTCGTGAAATCGCTTGTTTAATCATGGCTATTTCCGTTCTGGCAGAATTACCTAAATAATCTTGAACTTCATTATTCTCATTTTGAGTTGCCTGTTCGGAAAAATCTTTTTCCACAGGTTCATCAGTATGTCTGACATCTTCAGTGATTTTAGCCAGTCGCTCATCCAACTCTTCCAACATTTCATACAGCACCAGCTTTACTTCTTCAAATTCGCTCATCATCTTCCTGCTTCAATAAATGGGGGGGTATCGCTGTGTACGGCGTATTGTTCTATACTAACGCTCACACATCGCGATGTCTTTATAATCCAGCATCCTACCATCACACCATGCAAAAATATACACATCAACTCCTGAATTCAGCTAATCAAATCATTCTGGGTAAAGATCATAAAATTCGTCTTGCCTTTTGCTGTTTATTAGCACGGGGACATTTGCTCATCGAAGATATACCCGGTGTTGGTAAAACTACGCTGGCGCATACCTTGGCAAAATTATTGGGTTTACATTATCAACGCATTCAATTTACCAGCGACATACTCCCCGCTGACATTCTAGGTTCGTCGGTGTTTGATGGTAAAAGTCACGAATTTACCTTTCATCCAGGTCCTATTTTTAATCAAATGATTCTAGCCGATGAAATTAACCGTGCCACACCTAAAGCCCAAAGTGCGTTATTAGAAGCAATGGAAGAATATCAAGTGACGATTGAGGGTAAAACTTATCCGTTACCGAAACCTTTTTTTGTTATCGCTACTCAAAATCCTTCCCATCAAATTGGTACATTTCCGTTGCCAGAATCACAGTTGGATCGGTTTTTAATGCGCATTGAATTAGGTTATCCCGACCCCAAAGCAGAAAGAGCCTTACTGACAGGGCAGAGCCGTCACACCTTGATTGAATCATTGCCTGTGCAGTTACCGCCCGAACAATTACAGCTTATGCAGGAATTAGTGACTAAAGTGCATACCTCCGATGCCTTGCTGGATTATTGTCAGGCGATTATTAATTTTACCCGCGAGTCGGCAGACTATCATTGCGGACTGTCGCCAAGAGCAGGGTTAGCAGTCGCAGGGCATCGTTTGCGCTCAGGTCATTCCAATTCAGATGCCATTGTTGCGCCCATCCTTGATAAAGTACCCACCCTTTGAATCTAAAACAACGCTTTCAACTGAGTCGATTTTTTTCAGGCGAAAAGTCCGTGGATGACGCTATCACTCTAAATCATCGGCGGATTTTTATTTTGCCAACACGGCGCGGCTTCGGCTTGCTCCTGCTGATTGTAATATTGCTATTAATCGCCTTTGTTTATAACAATAATCTGGCTTATTTACTGACTTTTCTGCTTGCCAGTGTGTTTTTTATTACCATATTACACACATTCAAATCCCTAGCGGGTTTAGTGGTGCAAGCAGGTCAAAGTAAAGCCGTATTTGCGGGTGAAGCCGCAGGTTTTGATATTCATATTCATAATCCTAATGCGATTGAACGTCCACATTTGCAAATTAAATTGCTAAAGCCGCAAAGTTTCACCCTAAAAGCGGACAGTAAAACCACTCAGACATTATACGAACTGGCGCAAAAACGCGGTTGGCATAGCGCGGCAACAGTCACCGTGTTCAGCACTTATCCCTTAGGTTTATTCTATGCGTGGTCGCCGTTACGTTTTAATCTGAAAGCCCTCGTTTATCCCAAACCCTCACCAGAGGAACTTGCCTTTCCAGAAACACCCTCCGCCGATGCC
>NQJH01000383.1 GCA_002256685.1 Methylococcaceae bacterium NSP1-2
AATAATGTCTTGGCTGCCGTTAATATGGATTATGTTAGTCTTGATTATAATGTTCAAGACGGTGATGAAGTTGCGTTTTTTCCACCGGTGACAGGCGGCTAGTTATGACTATTTTAATTCGTAGCGAAGGCTTTGATCCTTGGCAAGAAATTCAACAATATCAAAACACGACCCTATCAGGATTCGGCGCGACCAGTATTTTCATTGGTACGATGCGGGATTTTAATGACGGTGATAGCGTTAAAGCCATGACGCTGGAACATTATTCAGGCATGACCGAAAAGCAGTTAGAAAAAATTATTGCGGAGGCGAAGCAACAATGGGCAGTGCTGGATGTTTTAGTAGTGCATCGGGTCGGAAAAATTTGTCCGAATGAGCCGATTGTGTTGGTGTCGGTATGGACGATGCACCGTGGCGATGCTTTTGATGCCTGTCGATATATTATGGAAGCCTTAAAATCACAAGCCCCTTTTTGGAAAAAAGAACTGTTATCAACCGATGAAGAACGTTGGGTGACGCACAATACCGATGGTTATAAGCCAAGTTAAATGCACTGGAATCAAAAAGCCTATTTTTTGATTCCAACGGCTCTAATCAGATTTTTTTTTTGTATCGAATAACAAATGCGCCATTCTTTTAGCTTTGGTTTTTAAATAACCCACGTTGTCATCATGTGCCACGACTTCAATTGGAATGCGCCCTGCTACCTGAATGCCTAAATTTGTCAGTGCTTCTATTTTTTTGGGATTATTGGTCATCAGTTCGACGGATTTTATGCCTAGACTTTCCAGTATCCACGCGGCAACATCGTATTCGCGTTCATCGGCAAGATAACCTAAGTGAATATTAGCATCGACGGTATCCATGCCTTGATCTTGCAAGTTATAGGCTTGAAGTTTTTTTAATAACCCGATGCCACGCCCTTCTTGACGTAGATAAATCACTACGCCAAAACCTGCGTCATTAATAAACTGCATCGCCATTGCCAATTGTTCACCACAATCGCAGCGTCTTGAGCCTAATACATCACCGGTAAAACATTCAGAATGAATGCGTACTGGCACGTTTTCTTTACCTGCCACCTCCCCTTTAACTAAAGCAATATGCTCTTTATCATCAAGGGTATTACTGTAGTAATGCAAAATAAACTCGCCATGCTGAGTGGGAATAGGCGTTTGTACTAAATCTTCTAATTGTTGCTTCACGTCTATGAACTAATCCAAGGTGGCTTATTTTACATCACCGACAAAAATAGTGTTGATGAAGCTTAAGTTCGCACTGTAATATTCGCCCTATTTAAACCATTAGCCACCTATTATTATGAAGCCAGACAGTGCCACCATACAACAACGCTATGATCGTATTGCGCCTTATTTTGAAGGCTTGGAAGCCATCATGGAAGGCTTGATTTTTAAAGGCTGGCGCAAGAAATGTTGGGCAGAAGCGAAAGGTCACCACATTCTTGAAGTGGGTGTAGGCACGGGTAAAAATTTTGATTACTACCCCGCCGATGCCAGAATAACAGCAATTGATTTTAGTAAAGAAATGCTCAAGCGAGCCGCACAAAAACGCCTCAGAAAAAACATTGCCGTCGAATTAGAGTTAATGGACGTGCAATCTTTATACTTTGCCGATAACAGCTTTGATACCGTGATTGCTACGTTTGTTTTCTGCTCTGTCCCCTTACCGTTAAAAGGTTTAAAAGAACTTTATCGCGTTTGTAGGCCGGGTGGGCAAGTGATTTTATTAGAGCATGTATTGAGTTCAAAACCGATACTGGCAAGCGTGATGAACTTCATTAACCCCGTTATTGTCACCCTAGTGGGTGCTAATATCAACCGCAATACTGTTAAAAATGTGCAATCCTGCGCTTTTAGCTCAGTGCATGTGGATGAGCGTAGTAGCGATATTATTAAGCTGATTGTGGCAAGAAAATAACGCAGTAATTATTCAATAGCTAAAACTATTGGACTCCTCTTTCCGCCTATATAGCAATAAGATTAGAAAAAACCAAACCATGCAAAAAACTACCGACGCATCAAAACTCAACGCAGTAACCGACCCATCACCCGTTCATGTAGACAAATTTCAACAGGCTTTTCAATTGCATCAGCAGGGGCAACTGGAACGCGCTGACGCTCTCTATACAGAACTATTAAAAGAACAACCCCAACATAGGTGTGTTAGCCAATCAGCTGGGACAAGCGCAACGCGCAGTGGATTTAATTAGCCTAGCATTGAAAATAGACCCTAATAATGCAGCGGCTCACTCAAACCTAGGTCTCGCGTTACAGGCTCTTCAACATTATGACAAAGCACTTGTCAGTTATGACCGTGCCTTAGCCATTCAACCTAATAATGCGGATACACTCGCTAGTCGTGGTAATGTACTACTAGCACTCAACCGTTATGATGAAGTCATCATCAATTATGCGCAGGCGTTAGCCATTAAACCAGACTTGGAATTTATTTTCGGTGCGTGGCTACAGACAAAAATGATCGTGTGTGATTGGCACGATGTTAATCGCCAACTCACACTACTTGCCAACGGTTTAGAGAGGCGAGAAAAAATATCAGTGCCATTTAATGTGTTGACGTTATCTTCGTCTCCCACGTTGCAGAAAAAAGCCGCAGAGATTTATACCCAAACAAACTATCCCAGCAATTTTTTGTTACCGTTACCAATCAAACCCACGCATTCAAAAATTAAAATTGGGTATTTTTCCTCGGATTTTAATCACCACCCTGTTGCCCACTTAATGGCGGAATTATTTGAACGCCATGATCGGTCGCGCTTTGAAATCATTGCTTTCTCTTTTAGTTCTGCAAGCCAGAAAGATGCTATGCGCCTGAGATTAGAAGCGGCATTTGATCAATTTATAGATGTCCGTCAGCAATCTGATGAACAAGTGGTGCGAATGGCGCGACAGTTGGAAATCGATATTGCCATTGATTTAAACGGTTATACCAAACATTGCAGAACAGGGATTTTTGCTATGCGAGCTGCGCCTATTCAAGTGAGCTATCTGGGCTATCTAGGGACAATGGGCGCAGATTACATGGATTATTTATTAGCGGATTTAACGCTAATACCCGAAGAACACCAAGTCTACTACAACGAAAAAATTGCTTATTTACCCGATAGTTTTCAAGTCAACGACAGTACCCAACGCATTGCCGATAAAACATTTACTCGCGCAGAACTGGGCTTACCTGAGCAAGGTTTTGTATTTTGTTGTTTTAATAACAACTATAAAATCACTCCTACCGTGTTCGATAGTTGGATGCGCATACTGCATCAAGTTGAAGATAGCGTCCTATGGTTACTAGGAGGCAATGTCATGGCTGAAACAAACTTACGACTAGCCGCAACAGCGCATGGCATTGCCGCAGAACGATTGGTTTTTGCCAAACGCGTATCGATGCCTGACTATTTAGCACAGCATCGGGTAGCCGATTTATTTTTAGACACGTCTCCCTATAACGCAGGGGCAACAGCAAGTGCGGCATTATGGGCAGGGCTACCCCTATTGACTTATTTAGGCGACACTTTTTCAGGCAGAATGGCGGCAAGCTTGCTTTATGCTGTTGGTTTGCCCGAATTAGTCACTAAAACCCCTGAAGACTACGAAGCATTAGCAATCCAACTTGCCAGCCAGCCTGAACAACTCGCTGTGATTAGAAAAAAACTCGCTGATAACCGTCTGACTTATCCGTTATTTGATACCAACTTATTTACTCAGCATATCGAGTCGGCTTATCAGGCAATGATGGAACGGTATCAAGCAGGACTTCTGCCAGATTATATTTATGTGCAAACTAAAGACTATACCACTAAACCAGTTTCTGCTATTGAATCCCCTCCGCAACATAAGCTATCACCCGTCCTTATAGACAAATTTCAACAGGCTTTTCAATTGCATCAGCAGGGGCAACTGGAACGCGCTGACGCTCTCTATACAGAACTATTAAAAGAACAACCCCAACATA
>NQJH01000141.1 GCA_002256685.1 Methylococcaceae bacterium NSP1-2
TTGGTCGAAGATGAGCAGTGGTTGTATGGCTTTTATGACAGCAAATTGCCGCCTGAGGTATTCAGCGGCGTAACGCTGGACACTTGGCGTAAAAAAGTCGAACGTGACAATCCCAAATTACTATTTTTAACTAAAGAAGATTTAACCCGCGAACAAGAGAGTCCTGTTAATGACTGGGACACTCCCGACAGTAAAAAAATCGGCAATTTGACCATTGCGTTGCAATACCGTTTTGAACCCGGTCATGATGAAGACGGCGTAACAGCGATTATTCCCGTGCATCAACTTAATCAAGTGTCGCAAGCACCGTTTGATTGGCTGGTATTGGGAATGCTGGAAGAAAAATGTATCGCCATGATTAAATCTTTACCGAAACAGATACGCAAACATTTTGTGCCTGTGCCTGAAACCGTCAAACGCTGTTTAGAAATTGAACCTGATTTTAAAGGCACGGTGCAAGAATGGTTAGGCAATCGGTTACGCAAATTAACCGATGAAGCGATACCGTTAAATGCGTGGGCGATGGACAGTTTGCCTGAACATTTGAAAATGAATTTTCGGATTGTTGAAGACGGAAAATTACTGGATTACGGACGCGATTTAAAAAAATTACAGGCAAAATATAACATCGAAGCGGGCGATAGTTTTGACCAAATCGCCGCCGATGAATTGAATTACACCGGTTGTATTCAATGGGCGTTTGATGATTTACCTGAGACTTATTCGTTCATGCAAAAAGGGCAGGATTTTATTGGCTACCCTGCCCTCGTTGATGAAGGGGATGCGGTGGGGGTGCGCATTTTTGATACGGAACAAAAAGCCGCTGTCCAGCATTCAGCGGGGTTGATGCGCTTGTTTGCGTTACAACTGCGCAAAGAATGCAGTTATATCAACAAAAATATGCCGCAATCCGCCGCGATAGAATTAACCTACAATCGTTTACCGAAGCATCCGATTATAGAGACCTTGGCGACGACCAACACTTACAAAGACGATATGCTGACCTTAATGCTGCACAGCGTTTTTATAGATGGCAAAACCATCCGCACGCAAACCGCTTTTGAGCAAAGTTTGCGCGACAACAAAGCGCAATTAATGACGGTAGCCAATGAAGCGAGTAAAATTGCCTTAGAAATTATGACGCTTTATAGCACGATAAAAACAGACTTACAGCGTTTTAATACTAATGACCCACTGGCAAAAGACATTAATGAGCAATTAGACTTGTTGATTTATAAAGGCTTTATTCGTAATACGCCTTATACTCAACTTAAAGTTATTCCGCGTTATTTAAAAGCCGCGCACTATCGCTTAGACAAATACGATAATAATGCGCAGAAAGTTCAAGAATTAAACCGTTACGTCATCCGTTACTGGAAAGACATCGAGAAAAGAACCAAAAAAGACCCCGTGATTCCCGAACGCGATGCGTTTCGCTGGGCGTTAGAAGAATTTCGCGTGTCATTATTTGCCCAACAATTAAAAACCGCTTACCCCGTTTCAGCCAAACGCATGGATAAACTGTGGGATGAATACGGAGCGAGTCTTTAATCGGCGATAAGCACGACAAATAATTAATTATCACAATATTTAGGAGTAGTAAATGGAACACGTTAATAAAGAAAAGGGGATTGCAATAACGATAATGGAGCGGTTTGAAAAGCAAACGCTTCCTGATCTATTGTGGATTAAGGGTAGAGTTGAGAATGGCGAGTTACTTAGTGATGGCGATATGGAATTTCTTGAGCAAATTTCTCAGAATGCCACCGATATTAAGCCGTTAATTGATGCGCAGACAGAATGGCAGTCTTTATACGCTAGCACGATAAATCTCTATGAAGAAATTATCGCTAAAGCATTGGCGAACCAGCAGGCGGCAGAGTAATTTTTCCTTACCCCAATCGCAACCATTCAAATTAATTATTCATCACTAGGAGACTTAATGTCTGATATAGAAATAGCCCAACAAGCTAACATGAAACCGATTATCGGTTTGGTCAAAGAACAATACGGTATCGATGCCGAACACCTAGACCCCATTGGGCATTACAAAGCCAAAATGTCATTGGAATACGTCAACAGTTTGGCTGACAAAGAAGACGGTAAACTGATTTTAGTCACCGCCATCAGTCCAACTCCGGCTGGTGAAGGTAAAACCACCACCACGGTGGGTTTAGGCGATGCCATGAACCGCTTAAATAAACAAACTATTATGTGCTTGCGTGAGCCATCATTAGGACCGTGTTTTGGTGTAAAAGGCGGCGCGGCAGGGGGTGGTTACTCACAGATTGTACCGATGGAAGACATTAATCTACATTTTACGGGTGACTTCCACGCCATAGGTGTCGCACATAATCTATTATCAGCATTAATAGACAACCATATTCATCACGGTAATGCGTTGGACATAGATCCACGCCTTATTCAATGGAAACGGGTGGTGGATATGAATGACCGCGCTCTGCGTCATATCGTGGTCGGTATGGGCGGCACAGCGAATGGCTTTTTGCGTGAAGATGGTTTTGATATTGTGGTCGCTTCGGAAGTGATGGCGATTTTATGTCTTGCCACTAGCCGCGCTGATTTAAAAGCCCGTTTAGGACGGATTGTTATCGGCTATAAATCCGATAAAGTCACGCCCGTTTATGCGCGTGATTTAAACGCACAAGGTTCGATGGCGGCAGTATTAAAAGAGGCGATTAAACCCAATTTAGTGCAGACCTTGGAAAATAATATTGCCATTATTCACGGTGGTCCGTTTGCCAATATCGCGCATGGTTGCAATACCGTTATTGCAACCCAAACCGCCTTAAAATTGGCTGATTATGTCATTACCGAAGCGGGTTTCGGGGCGGATTTAGGCGCGGAAAAATTCATTGATATTAAGTGTCGCATGGCAGGTTTAAAACCTTCTGCTGTGGTATTAGTTGCAACCATACGCGCTCTAAAATTTCATGGCGGTGTCACTAAAGAGGAACTTAATCAAGAAAATCTTGCTGCCTTAGCAGAGGGTTTTGCTAATCTGGAACGCCATTACCATAACATTACTGAGCATTACGGTTTACCTTGTGTGGTGTGTCTTAATAATTTTACCTTTGACACCGAGGCTGAAATTAACTTACTCAAAGAAAAATGCGCCAGCATCAATGCAAGCTGCGTAGTCTCCAAACATTGGGCAGAAGGTGGCGCGGGTGCTGAAGATTTAGCAAAAACGGTGCTAGACATCGTCGATCATCGTGAAGCCGGTTGTACATTCGTTTATGATGAAAATTTAAGTTTATGGGAAAAAATCGAAACCATTGCCACTAAGTTATACGGCGCGTCAAACGTCACCGCCAGTGCCAAAGTAAAAGCCCAGCTTGCCAGATGGAATGTCGATTATGGCAAATTCCCTATTTGTATTGCCAAAACCCAAATGTCATTTTCCACTAATCCCCTCGTTAAAGGTGCGCCTTCAGGGCACACCATAGAAATTCGAGATGTTAAACTTGCCAATGGTGCAGGTTTTATCGTTGCCATTGCTGGCGACATCATGACCATGCCCGGCTTACCCAAAGTCCCCGCCGCTGAACGTATCGATATTGATGATAATGGGCGGATAACAGGGCTATTTTAAGCTCATACAGGGTTTTCAATCTACGTTAGTTATTCAAATACTCTGTGCTGGAGGTCAGGCTTTGCCTGACCTCCAGCACAAACAACTATCCAATTTTTGTGTAATTAACCTGATATGAAAGCACTGTAAGTGTTTAACTTAAACTTTCGAGGTTTTAAAAACCTCGGCGGTTTACCTCAGTT
Source organism: Methylococcaceae bacterium NSP1-2 (assembly GCA_002256685.1). Taxonomy (GTDB): domain Bacteria; phylum Pseudomonadota; class Gammaproteobacteria; order Methylococcales; family Methylomonadaceae; genus UBA4132. The sequence goes on from NQJH01000141.1 coordinate 3,799, forward strand.
TTCATAGCACCAACACCGATAAAACACCACAAAACCAAGTCAGAGCCGTATCTACACTTGTACCTTACGCCTTATGAAATATAATGACGGTTTTTAGTAAAGCTGGAGTTGACTTTGAAACCGGTAAAAGTAGGTGTATTAGGATTGGGTACTGTTGGCGGCGGTACGGTCAATGTATTAAAACGCAATGCCGCAGAAATTGCGCGTCGTGCGGGGCGAGAAATTATCATCACCCGTGCTTCGGCAAAAGATTTAGACAAAGCCCGAATTTGTGACACGCAAGGCATTATTTTAACCACCGATCCGCTAGAGATTATTAATGACCCAGAGATAGATATTATTTTGGAACTCATTGGTGGCGCGGGTGTGGTGAAAGACTATGTTTTACAAGCGATAGCCAACGGCAAACACGTTGTCACCGCTAATAAATCACTCATTGCTCTACACGGTAACGAAATTTTTGCCAAAGCCAGTGAAAAAGGCGTAATAGTGGCGTTTGAAGCGGCAGTTGCAGGTGGCATTCCGATTATCAAAGCGATACGCGAAGGCTTAAGCGGCAATCAAATCGAATGGTTAGCGGGTATTATCAACGGCACGGGCAATTTTATTTTGACCGAAATGCGTGATAAAGGACGCGATTTTGCCGATGTCTTAGCCGAAGCCCAAGCTTTAGGTTATGCCGAAGCCGATCCCACCTTTGATGTCGAAGGCATAGACGCAGGGCATAAACTGACTATTCTCGCCTCCATCGCCTTTGGTATTCCGTTACAGTTCGATAAAGTCTATACCGAAGGCATTACCAAAATCACTCGCACCGATGTTGAATACGCCGAACAATTGGGCTATCGCATTAAACACTTAGGTATTGCCAGAAAAACCCCCGAAGGCATTGAATTACGCGTCCACCCTACCCTAATTCCAAAACGCCGCTTGATTGCTAATGTCGATGGCGTAATGAATGCGGTATTAGTTCAAGGCGATGCTGTTGGTGCAACCTTATATTATGGCAGAGGCGCAGGCGCAGAACCCACCGCTTCAGCCGTCGTTGCCGATGTCATTGATGTAGTCAGAGCCTTAACCACCGACCCTGAAAATCGTGTCCCGCATTTAGCCTTTCAAGCCGAATCGTTAGCCGACATTCCCGTATTATCTGCCGACAGTTTTAAAACCGCCTACTACTTACGCCTACACGCCGAAGACAAATCAGGCGTATTAGCCGATGTCACCCGCATCCTCGCCGACCACGACATCAGCATCGAAGCCATCACCCAAAAAGAACCCCCCAAAGGTGAAACCATCGTCCCCATTATCATGTTGACCCAAGTCACCCAAGAACACCGCATGAATGCGGCGATTGCTAAAATCGAAGCCTTAGCGACGATAAGCGGCAAAGTGCATCGGATTCGTTTGGAAACTTTGGGTTAATTATTCACTGCTTCCCACGCGCCGCGTGGGAATGCAATGACAGCGTGCCACGCTACAATCCATCAAAGGTTATAACAATGGAAATAAGCAAAA
>NQJH01000142.1 GCA_002256685.1 Methylococcaceae bacterium NSP1-2
CTAGTGACCGATTGAAATAAGCTTTTGCCTGATTTTTCGGCATGAAAACTGACACTAGCCGTTCTAACAAAGGCAAAATTACCATCAACAGATAGTTTTTCGCCAGCGGCTAAGTCATACATCAACAATTCAGCAGTCGGTACGGGGGAGTTAAGCACCACGATACCTGAGCCTTTGACTTGAGTTTGAAAAAAGCCTTCGCCACCAAATAACGCACTGGAGACATTTTGCTGCATTTTCGCACTGACTTCTAAATTAGCAGAGGCGCAATAAAACGAACCTTTGTCAAAAATCAACGCATCATTATCAATATTAAATAATAAAAAATGCCCAAAGGTAGGCTCTAAATAAATTTCACCTGTGCCTTTAATGCGGGATTGAAATAAGGTTTCGCCAGTGACGAATTTACGCATTAAACCTTTAGCAATTCCGCCTTGCATGTTTGATTCAAGTTGCAAATTGCCTTTCATAAAATACAGCGCACCCGGCTCAATGAGTAGCTCGCTTTTATCCAGTTTGACGCGAATCATTTTTAAGTGAATATCAGCTTGATTAGCGAAAAAAACTTTTTCAGCGACATTCAAATCATCAGAACCTTTTAGGGTTTTGTATTGCACGACTTCGACTATCGTGCCTAGCGTTTTTTCGGTTTCTATTACGTCAAAAGGATCAACATCACTCATATTCATCACCTTATTATTGATAGGTTCGCGCCTTTACAGGCAGGTTGTTTAACCGCAAATTTTGAGGCTAACCATAATATAGTTCATAAGCGCACAATATGAATTTTTCCCGCTCAATTGGCTTTTAATGACAATATTGTGGCAATCTCATTATTATCCCTTTGAGGGTCAACAACAGGATCGAGAATAAAAATTTGTGCATTAGGTACACCATTTTGCAGTACTAGATAGTTGGCTATAGCCGTTGCTCTTCGTGCAGCAAGTGCTTTAAGGCGCGGTTGCTCGCCTTTAAGGGTGACACTTAAGCGTTGTTTAGCCACTTCATAAAAATCCAGCCCTTCAGCCTCAATGAGTTCGGGTTTACCAAATAATGATTTTTTCGCCAGTTGAGGAAATTTTTCGATGAATAAATCGGCTAACAGGCGTTTGTAATCGCTATCGGATAGCTCGACATTGTCCGCACCTGTTTTTTTGTTACCTTGTTGTTTATTAATCTCATCGGCTCTCATTTTTTTGATTACGTCATATAAGGCGGCTTCTTTCATAGCGGGCCAATCTTGTGTCTTAAAAGCCGTGCCTTTTATGTCTAAAATCAATACTGAACGTTCTTTTAGTAGTTTAGCTAAAGTAGTGAGTTTTTTTATTTGTGCTTTATCCAACACGGCATTACCCGCGTTAAATTGAATCGTACTGATGTCTGCGTCGCTGTCCGCAAGTGAGGCGAGTGCGCGAAAAGGTGAGGCGACGACTTTGCTAATCGCATTGACTAAGGCATCGGAGATAAGTGCGCCTATGTCAAATTGCGGATCATCCAATCTACCGGTAATCGGCACATCAATTGATATTATGCCATCGGAATCTTTCAGCAGAGCAACCGCCATTTCTAACGGTAAGGAAACGGCTTTGGGGTTGTCTACTTTTTCACCAAGTTCAAGTTGATCGATTAATATATTGTTGCTAGCGGTGAGTTCACCATCGACAACTTTATATTTTAGCTTTAGCGACATTTTGCCTTTTTCAACTTTATAACCCGCAAATTCCACCATGTAGGGTGAAATTAATGGCATCGGCATTCCTTTAAAATTGACGGTTAAATCGTAATTGCCTAAATAAGGGCTGACACTACCATCAATGTCTACGGGAGCTAAATCATAGGCATTACCTTTTAGCGATACTTTAATAGTTGATTTTGAATCCGAGGAAATATCACTTGCACCACCGTCTAAACTTTTGATCTGAGCCGCAAAAGGCAAAATTAACGATCTATCGGCAAAGTCAGAAGAGCCATCAATAATCTGCACTTTATTCAATTGAAAATACGGTGCGTGCTGAGCGGGTGCTTTGCTAGGCGATGAATCTGTGATAAAGATGTCAGAAAAGTTGATGGTTTTGTCTTTTTTGATAGTCACTTTGGCGTAGGGTTTATTCATAACCAAAGTGTCAGCGATATAGCTATCTTTTCGTAAATCAACGACAAAAGCTTTTAGCGTTAAGGATTCCCAACGAATAAAGTCTCTGTGGCGTTTTTGATCGCGGGTGATGAAGTTGTTAATGCTAACGTCACTGGTAAATTTAAGGTCTAGCGGTTTATTATCGGGCACAGAGAAAGCGAGTTTGCCATGCGTAGCCAACTGCCCATCTATAATGTCCAAATGGGCGATTTTTTCTAAATAGGGTTGAAAAGGTTCTAGCTCAATTGCTTTCGTATCAACCGCTAACTGGGCTGAAAAAGGTTCAAACGTGGTGTCACCAATTAGTTGAATACTGCCCGTTTTATTAATCCCCGCATTCAATTGAATAGGCATTTTTACGCCCGTTTTATTGTTATAAGCGGTCAGTTTAAAATCGATAGGTTTAAGCGTGACTGTAACGGGTTTTTTCTGCGTTCTATCTTCAAAGGTTGCACCAAAATTAGTGAGGGCGATGTGATTAATTTTAATCGCCCACGGCGTTGATTTCGATTCAATTGATTTCAATTTAGCAGTTGGCGTGATGTTTGCCTTGGCTTGAGGGGCTGTGAATAAGTTTTGGTAATTAAATTCCCCTTTTGGCGTTAGCCAACTACGCAAATCAGCACTGTCCGCTAGCACGGATTCAAGCGCAAGCGATTGGTTGTTAAGATTAAAGTCAACACCATTCAATGCTAAATTAGCAACATTTACCAGCGATTTATCCTGATTTGTTTCAAACAATTGAACATGACTGCCGCTCAGCTTGCCTTGTGTGGTCGTCACCGATACCTTGTCATTGGTAAAATGAGTTTCGATGCCTGTTTCCAGCACGATAGCGGGGGTTTTAAAGCGGGTGTTTAAGTAGCCTAGCTCAAAATCATGTGTGTCAATTTTGGTGTTATTAGCGGACATGTGCCAGTTATGCTTAGACGTTTTCGCTTTATAATCATTCACTTCATGGTTTAACTTAGCTGCTTTAATCGCTAGATTTGTTTGTCCAGCGACTGAAAGCTGTATATTATTGGTCGCTATTTTTGATTTATTGACCGCAAACTGCCAATCATTGTGCGCATAACTAATCTTAAAATCAGTTTCATGACTCAGGCTTGGTGTTTTAATGACGGTTTTATTCGCGCTTTGCTCAGAAAATTCAAAATTACGCAGATTAATTTTGGATTTATTAGCCGCAAATAACCAACTATCTTTTGCATAAGTAATTTTAATATCGGTCTCATGCGTAAAACTAGGGGTTTTAACCACAAAATCTTTTTCGGCATACTTAAAATCGCGTAATTCAAGTTTGGCTTTATCGGCAGCAAAGCTGAACTGCTTATCGGTATAGCTGGCTTTATAATCGGTATTAAATAACTCATAGCCACTGAAATTAGACGGCATCGATGCGGGCAAAACGAGGGTTAATAAACGTTGTAGTTTTAGATTATTCAGTTGAATATGACCTGTTGAAAAAAAAGGATTAACGCCTAATTCGCCTTGCCAGTTCAATTGCCCACCTGATTCGAGACTAAGCTGTAACTTTAATTGGTATTTTCCATTGACTGCTGTACTAAAATTATTAATCGTGAGATTAATGGGCTGAATAGTCTCTTTGATGGGCGCGTCTTCCCATACTAATTTGCCTTTTGAGAGCGATAAATTGGTGATGCTGACAGGAAAAACGGTGTTATTTTGTTGATTATTAAACAAAGTATCGACGTTAAACTGACCATTTTTTAGCTTAACAAGGTGAACGACGGGGTTTATTAACGCGAGGTTGTCAATCGCCAGTGCCGATTGTTTGAGCGATTGCAGAATATTCACCTGCATATAAAAACTATCGACGCTGGCAAAGGACTTGCCATCAGTTTCTTGAATGGCAAAATTTTGTAGCCGCATAGATAGCGGTAATAACGTAAACTGAACATTGGCAAGCGTGGCTTTTCTGCCAGTTTCTTGCTGGACGAGGGTGATTATTTTCGACTTTAGCAACATCGGCAAACTGTAAATCATGAGTGCCGATAAGCTACCTACCATCAGCAAAGCTATTATAACGTTAGCGTATAAACGTTGGTTTATCATAAAATTTGAGAATTCAATCCGCTTTGACTTTGGCTATTTTAAACAAAAAAACCATTGTTCACTTAATTTTGCCGGATAGTTGATATTTTCAACTAGACTAGGATGTAACGCGATACTTATGAGTGTTAATTTCATCGCGTAGTGATACCATTAATATATGCTTATCGATAGATTAAACGATTTTTTTAAATCGTTTTTACACTATTAGCGTATTTTAAAAACCTATAGTACCCTACTGCTAATCTAAATTGCTCTGGAGGAAAAATGAGATTTACACTGATTATCTTAGGATGTTTAATCTCTTCCTATGTTTGTGCTGCTAACAATGTATATAAATGTATTGATACCTCTGGTAAAAAGGAGTATCAAGCCACTCCGTGTGGCGAAGGGCTTACTAAAAGCACCCTCAATATTAAAACCGGCAGTTCTGTTAACTTAGACGAAGAAAAAAAACAACAAGAGTTAAAGCAAAAAGAAGAACAGGCAAAAATTGAAGAACAAAAGCTGACTAAACAACAAAAGTTGGAAAAACAAGCCAGTATCGATAAAGAAGCGATTGCTGAGAGTGAAAACAATCAAGCCTTGATTAAAAGTGATCCAAAAAAATATTCAGCCTTTGCTATTCCACCTTACGCACCCGATAAATTATCCGATTTAATTCAAAATTATCGAGATAGACTCGCTGACATTGAACGCTTAAGAAGAGCCTCAGCCCAAAAAGCCTTAGCATCTGGTCAATGTGAACGCGTAGAAGCATCGGAATTAGATGCTAAAAGCACGAAAATTATACTGACTTTTTTCGTCAACTGTAGCACCGGTAAAACGTTTTATTTTACTGAGCAAGACTTGAAAAATTAATGACCTTCAAAACCATACTAATCACCGGTTGCTCTTCTGGCATTGGTTACGATGCCGCCGTTGCTTTAAAAAAACGCGGGCATCAAGTCATTGCAAGCGCGAGAAATCCAGACGATGTAATCCGTTTAACAGAGCAAGGCTTCACCTGTTTGCAACTTGATTTAGCGGACAGTGATAGCATTCAACAAGCGGTTGCACAAATGCTGAAATTAACGGGTGGGCGTTGTGATGCGTTATTTA
>NQJH01000143.1 GCA_002256685.1 Methylococcaceae bacterium NSP1-2
GAAAATCACTGGTAAGATAACAATTGCAAAACATTATACTGCACAGCATAGTCACAATATCAAACAGTAATTGTTTAGTTTTTCAGAAAATAGCTTAATAGATCGCAGCTGAATCTATATTTTTGTATGCACTTCGTGTATTTCGCTACACCACATATAAGCTACAACCATTGACTCCATTGTATTAACCAGCGCGGTTAGTGTAGCATTGCGTTATCTTTCGATTAACCACTGAATTTATTTATGAATAGCTTTACACTCCTGTTTTTAGCCGCGCTAACCCTGTCTTCTGGCATTCAATTTTGGTTGGCAAAACGTCAGGCTTCATACGTTGCAGCACACCGTGATGCTGTGCCTGAAGCCTTTAAATCAACAATTTCTTTAGAAGCCCATCAAAAAGCCGCTGACTATACGCTGGAAAAAGGCAAATTGGGTCATATCGATGGCATTGTCAGCATTATTGTTTTATTACTGCTCACTTTGGGCGGCGTTATTAATGCCATCTTTAGTTTTTGGAGTTCGGCAATTACCTCACCATTAGTCGCAGGAGTCGCGGCTACGGCAACAATTTTTCTTATTATGATGTTGATAGAGCTGCCTAGTAGCTGGTATCAAACCTTTGTGATTGAAGAAAAATTCGGCTTTAACAAAAATACGCCGCAACAATTTATTAAAGACCATGTCATGCAGTTGGGCTTAGGTGCGGCAATCGGTTTGCCGTTATTGGCATTAATTTTGTGGGTTATTGATGCCGTGGGTTCATCATGGTGGTTATGGGCATGGGGCATTTTAATCAGTTTCTCCTTATTAATGAGCTGGTTATACCCTACCCTGATTGCGCCGTTATTTAACAAATTCACCCCGATGGAAGACGGCGCGTTAAAAGAGCGTATTTCTGGCTTGCTTGCCCGTTGTGGTTTTAATAGCCAAGGCATTTTTATCATGGATGGTTCAAAACGCTCTGGACACGGCAACGCTTATTTCACAGGCTTAGGCAATAATAAACGCATCGTGTTTTTTGATAATTTAGTTAATTCGTTGGATGATGAAGAATTAGAGGCGGTGCTTGCGCACGAATTGGGGCATTTTAAATGCAAACATGTGATTAAAATGCTGGTAGCGACTTCAATCATGACGCTGATTAGCTTTGGTATTTTGGGCTTGCTGATTGGTCAAGACTGGTTTTACACAGGATTGGGCGTAGATATTGCGCAAAAATCCAATGCGGTTGCCTTGTTATTATTTATGCTGGTGTCGTCTAGTTTTACCTTTTTTATGCAGCCTATCAGTGCGTATTTTCAACGAAAATTTGAATTTGAAGCCGATGATTTTGCCGCAAGCAATGCCAAAGCGAGTAAATTGATTAGCGGTTTAGTGAAACTTTACGAAGAAAATGCTAATACCTTAACGCCTGACCCGCTGTATTCCGCTTTTCATTATAGCCATCCACCTGCCGCTATTCGTGTTGCTCACCTTGAAGCAAAAGCGTAATGGAAGCTTTAGAAGGCTTGGTGATTGCCCACTTAGGTCAAGGTATTGCGGTTGAATATGACAATAAAATCGTGTTATGCCAAACCCTGCGACGCTTAGAAACCGTCGCAACGGGCGACCGTGTGTTATGGACGCAATCCGCACCCGATCAAGGACGCATAGAAGCTATCCTACCGCGCCGTTCCTTACTCGCACGCCCGTCTCGTAATGATAAAGTACGCCCTGTTGCCGCCAATATCGATACCATTTTTGTGGTGTTTGCCGTAGAACCCGCGTGTGATTTTTTGCTAGTCGATCAATATTTAGCCATCTGTGAAAATTGCCACATCAACGCGGCATTGATACTCAACAAATCTGATTTACCCGCCTCTGACTCCATCGAGCAAGAACTACAAGATTACATCAAACTGGGCTACGCACTCTACCGTGCCAGTGCGACATCAGCCACAGGATTGGATGAATTAAAACAGGTATTAAAGAATCAAGTCAGTATTTTAGCGGGACAATCGGGCGTGGGTAAATCGTCGCTCACTAACGCGCTGATTCCCGATAAAGACTTAAAAACCAATACCGTCTCTGCTATTACCAAACACGGCAGACATACCACCACCGCCGCGACCTTGTATCATTTACCCGATGGTGGTGATTTAATCGATAGCCCAGGAGTGGCTATTTTTGGCTTAGCGGGTTTATCCGAAGCGGACTTGGCTTATGGCTACCGCGACTTTCAACCGTTTATTAATAACTGCCAGTTTAATGATTGTCGGCACTTACAGGATAAAGGCTGTGCGGTGCGGGTTGCCGCAGAAAACGGGGACATATCAATGACCCGCTATCAACGGTTTTTGAAATTGAGAGAGAAAATGTAACACGCTTTTTACCGATAACATCGCTTAAAGCGATGTTATCGGTATTGCTAATCAATCATCAAGTTCCGTTTTCTTCGTAGGCACAAAAGGCGGTAAAACCACATTAGGCACTAATGAGGGCAATATTAGTAATTGATCCGCTGGTAAAGCCTCTTGTACTTTCGGTGCGACTTCATTTACTAAATCCGATTTTACCTGTTGTAGGGTATTAATAACCGTTGCAGCAACATACACTTTATAGTCACCTTTCGCACCAACTACTGCGTTAGTCGCAATTTGACTAATTTTATCGGTAGATGCACCACTGGCTACCGCCGCCGCGACTATATCTCGCGTCGCACTATCAACCTGTGATTTATTTTTAAACCGCAAGTCTTGCATGAATTTGTTAAGCAGCTGTTGGGGATCACCTACTACCTTAGTGTCAGAACTAGGAAGCTCTTTACCTTGCAAACTTTGTGGATTAACAGGAATCCCACGACTAAACGTGTAAGCTTCTTTTTGCGTCGCCGCAGGCATATTATTTGCCTCTGCATTGGCTAAAATTTGTTCAGGTGTTAGCGGTAAATTAGTCGTTTTTTCAAAGACATTGACAAAATTTTGCATCAAAGGCGCAGTCGATGCGACAGGAACAGCGCAAATCTCATCCTTAGTCGGCACTGATAACGTATTGCCTTCTTTTATCGTTAAGGTTTTGCCATCGGTAGTTTCAAAAAGCACGTCACCGCTAGCCACGTTGACAATAACACCTGTCTTTGCACTAATAGTTCCCTGCACGGCTGAACCGCGAATGCCCGCTGTTCCAAAAGGCGTTACAATTTTGGTTACCGAATTTTTTATCGGAAAACCTGAAATATATCGAAAAGAACCTTTTAGCACCTTAATGGACTTTTCTAATACACCCTCGCTAGGATTAAAAATAAATTCATGTAATACCACGACCGACTGCGGCGCGACCGAAAAAGTCGAGCTGTCACGAAAAGTAATAGTTAAAGTTGAATTTTCTTTGGTAAGGATTTGCTGTTTAAAAAATAAATCATCATTAATGCGTATTTTTTTATCACCCGCAGGTGTAGACGTTAATACATCATTAACAACGCTGGTCGCTGCACCGATATGAATAGGATCGGAATCACTTGCATAAATAACATTTGAAGTGAGTACGATACACACTAAAAAAATACGTTTAGGAATAATAAAGTTAATAGTGAACACGGCACACCTTTGGTTATTTTTCGGTAGCAATATAAACACCATCCCATGTATTTTCTGGCGGTGTGATAATGAATGATTCAACTCGTTGTTGATAAACTTGATAAAAAGCGGACAGATTAAACTTATTTAATGTCTGGCAACGCGCAATTAATAGTAACACTTCTTGCCAATTCTGCAAATAATAGCTGTTCATCATATTACGGTGAATTTCAGCAAGCATTAAAAAATCATTTGAATGCGCAACCGTAGCAGTGCCTAACACTGTATAAATTCTGACGGGCTGAAGCTTACCTTTTACACGGATTAAATCTAACTCTAAAATTGCAAAATCTTCATGCTGATGTCGCGCTTTCATGCTGGCTAACGTATATTCACTAATAATAATATTCACCCCATACGCTTTTGATTGCCCTTCCAAGCGGGACGCTAAATTAACATTATCGCCTAATACTGAATAATCAAAGCGTATATTTGATCCCACATTACCGACACAACAAATACCAGAGTTAATACCAATACCAACATGGACTTCAATAAAGGGACGAACTTCCTGTTGCGCCATGATTTTTTGTTGGTTATTAAATAAAGTTAATGCGTCCAACATTTTTAAAGCCGATATACACGCATTTATAGAATGATCGGCATCTTCTAAAGGCGCACTCCATAACGCCATAATGCAATCACCAATATATTTATCTATTGTGCCTTTTTCATTGAGAATGACTTGGGTCATAGATGTTAAAAACTGATTAATAAATTGCGTCAAATGCCCTGCGTCTAATCGCTCTGAAATACTGGTAAATCCGCGTATATCACAAAATAAAACCGACATATCACGCATTTCACCACCTAATTTTAATGCTTCAGTATTTTTGACTAATTTTTCAACTAATGCAGGCGAAATATAATGACTAAAGGCATTGCGTACATATTTTCTTTCGCTTTCAGATTTAAAATAATTAAGTAACGAAACAATAAAATAAATAATTAATATAGTAATAGAAGGATAAACAGGATCAACTAACCAGTGATAATATTTAAACGCATACCAAGAAATTGCGATAATAACACTGATAAATAATAAAGTAATGACGACAGAAATTGAACCAAAGCGAGTCATAAAACTGATTAGAAATAGTCCAACTACCGCCATCACGGTAATTTCTAAACCCGCTAACCAATCGGGACGATATAAATAACTGTCTGTTAAAATTTGTTCTAACGCGTTTGCTTGTATTTCTATACCCGGTGCAAATGGATTTAAAGGCGTTGGTCGTTGATCTTTCAACCCCGCTGCTGAAGTACCAATTAACACAATATTCCCCGACAATTCATTAGCATTCAATTTATTTTCAAGTATTTTCCAAGCAGGAATTGTACGTTGTGATACAGGTTGTGTGTAATAAAGTAATAAGTTACCATTAGTATCAGTTGGAATAATTGAATTACCCACTTTAATGCTTTCTACTATCACAGGATCATTGGCATCTCCCTGTTGGGTTTTAATAATAATGCTAGAAGCCCCTTTTGATACTCTTAATAGCTCTAATACTAAACTTGGATAATAACTATTATTTGAACGATAAATTAATGGTAACCGTCTAACAATACTGTCTATTTCAGGGGTAATATTAAATGAACCATTACCTGCTGCTGCCTGTTCAAATAATGTTAAATTTTTAACTGCCCCTTGAAAATTTAATAG
>NQJH01000144.1 GCA_002256685.1 Methylococcaceae bacterium NSP1-2
CCAATTAATTGAAGGTGAAATTCCGGTGTTATTAGATGTGGGACATAACCCAGAGGCTGTTAAAACGCTGGTTGAGTATCTCACCACCACCTTCCCTGAAAAACGTATACACGCTATTTTTTCAATGATGAAAGACAAGGATATAGCAAGCGTTCTTGAGATTATGAACCCCGTGATTTACGATTGGTTTTTTGTGCCGTTAACCAACCCTAGGGTCGCAACAGAATCCATGATGCGTAGAATTTTTTCACAAAGTTCAGTTGCTAAGGTATCCTTTGGCTTTACTGATTTTTCAGAGGCTTACCAAGCGGCAAAAATGCAGTCACAAAAAGGTGATCTACTGTTGGTTTTCGGATCTTTTCTTTTGGTATCCGATTGTTTAATAAATTTGACAGAAAGTGAGTTGACAAAATGAATCCAGAGTTAAAACAACGGTTGATTGGTGCAGCAGTTGTGACCGCACTAGCGACTATTTTTATTCCTATGCTGTTTATAAATTGCCAACCCCTGCGAATAAAACGCCAAAAACACCGAATGCAGTCACAGAAGGCGAGCCGACTGACGCAGTAACCGATGCTGAAATGGTAGACGATGCCGAAGCCGAGGCAACAACCGAACCACCTGTCAACGAATCAACACCGACCCCAGCAGATGCACAAGCTGTCGCTGAGGAAGAACAACCGCCTGTTGCCGAAGAAGAAGCCGAACCGTTAGACACCGGTATTATTCCAGAAGCAAAATTACCGGTAAAAAAACCGACAACTAAACCAATAAAGCCTGTTGTAGACACTGAAGTTGCGGCAAAAGTTAAGCCCGTGATTAAAAAAACAGAAGCCAATACACCTAAACTATTGCCTACAACAAAACCTGCCGACGTTGTCGCAGTCGTTAAACCCGCTATAAAGAAAACAGAGGTTAGCCCCTCTACAGTAAAACCTGCAACGCCAGCCGTCGCGGTTACACCTGAAAAAACCGCTAAACCGCCAGAATTAGTGCGTTGGACGATACACGCAGGTAGTTTTGGTCAAAAAGACAATGCCACTACGCTGATGAAAACTCTGCGTGAACAAGGCATACCCGTTTCAATAGAAACCATTCAATCTGCCAAAGGTCCTATGTATCGACTTAAAATAGGACCCGAACTTGATAAAAAGAAAGCCGCCGCCAATAAAGCCAAATTGGACAAACAAGGCGTGAATAATGTACTGATTGCCGAGTAATAGTGTAGGTTGGGGTGAGCAAAACGAACCCCAACCCCAACAAAAACGACTAGCGTAATTGTTGGGGTTCAACCCTCACCACAACCTACGATTTTTCAATTAACACCTTACAAAAATATATCCCGTCACTGTGCCGAGATACACCCCTCATCGCTAACAACTTTTACAATCAGGTTAAAATATAATGTGTGGTATTGCCGCTATCGTTTCACATCAAGCTGTTAATCAAGATTTATATGATGCACTAACAGTGTTACAACATCGGGGACAAGATGCCGCAGGTATCGTTACCTGTGAACGCGGACGTTTACATCTGCGTAAAGATAACGGTCTTGCTCGTGATGTATTTACCAACGCCCAAATGCTAAAACTAAAAGGCAACATGGGTATAGCGCATGTGCGTTATCCAACCGCAGGCTGTACCAGTTCTGCGGAAGCACAACCTTTTTACGTCAACTCGCCTTTTGGTTTGACACTGGCACATAACGGCAATCTAACCAATACGGCTGAATTAAAAATAGCCTTATTTGTTGAAGATCAACGTCATCTCAATACCGACTCAGATTCCGAAGTGTTACTGAACGTGTTTGCTCACGAATTGCAAAGTTTAGGCAAACTGCGCTTAAGCGTCGAGGATGTTTTTCAAGCGGTATCGAATGTACATCGCCGTTGCCGTGGTGCTTATGCCGTCGTCATTATGATTACTGGTTTTGGCATTTTAGGTTTTAGAGACCCACATGGCATTCGCCCCATCGTTTTTGGTGAGCGAAAAAGCGAAGCAGGCACTGAATTTATGATTGCCTCCGAAAGTGTCGCACTGGACGTGCTGGGCTTTGAACTGACTCGCGACATAGAACCAGGGGAAGCTATCTTTATTGAAGCCTCAGGTGAATTTCACAGTAAACAATGTGCTGAACAAACCGACCATTGCCCGTGTATTTTTGAATACGTTTATTTTGCCCGCCCTGATTCTATTATCGATGACATTTCCGTCTATAAAGCGCGGTTACGCATGGGCGACAAACTCGCTGACAAAGTGCTGAGAGAATGGCCAGACCATGATATTGATGTTGTCATCCCTATTCCCGACACCAGCCGCACTGCCGCTCTACAAATGGCAAACAAACTGGCTGTAAAATTTAGCGAAGGCTTCATTAAAAACCGCTACATCGGGCGCACATTTATCATGCCGGGGCAGAAAATGCGTGAAAAATCGGTGCGTCAAAAACTCAATGCCATCGGACTCGAATTTGAAGGTAAAAATGTTCTGCTGGTTGATGATTCTGTGGTCAGAGGCACAACCTCCGCACAAATCATTCAAATGGCACGCGATGCAGGTGCGAAAAAAGTTTATTTTGCTTCCGCCGCGCCACCTGTTCGTTACCCGAATGTTTACGGTATCGACATGCCAGCCGCACATGAACTGATTGCCCACAATCGCACCGAAGAAGAAGTATGCGTTGAAATTGGTGCTGATAAACTTATTTATCAAAATTTAGACGATCTAATCGCCGCCGTCCAAAAAGGCAATCCAAAAATTAAGCATTTTGATACCTCCTGCTTTAGTCATGAATATATTACAGGTGATGTTGATGATGCCTATTTGGATCAAATAGAAGCCCTACGCAATGACCATGCCCAAGGTGAACGCAACTCAGAAAGCTTCATTATTGAAATGCAGAATAGTGCTTAGGTTAAGCTGATATAACTAAAGCACAATAAAATGATGTAGGTGCGAATGAATTCGCACCTACTCTATGCTTGAATCAATTTATACTGCTTCTGCTGTACCAGAATAATCAGGAAATCGTAGTATAACCTTCGCGTTGCCCATCAACTGAGCAACGCAGAGGTTACTGCATTAAAGGAATTTCACATAATGTCACTAAAATCATTAGCAAAAGGTTGGTTCGGAGAAGTTCAAGGCACACTGGCTAAGAAAATATTTTTGAACTCGCGTATTTATATTGACATAAATAACGTCACACTTCTTACAGCCAACGGCACAACCCAAATCGACCACGTTATTGTTTCCCGCTATGGGGTGTTTGTCGTCGAAACCAAAAACATGGGCGGCTGGATATTCGGCGATGAAAAAAGTCCGCAATGGACACAAGTTCTCTTTGACAAAAAGTTTACCTTTCAAAACCCGCTACACCAAAATTACCGCCATACCAAAGCACTGTCTGACTTTCTGGGTGTTGACCACAAAAAATTCTTTTCAGTCGTGAAGTTTTGGGGGGAATGTCAGTTTAAAACCGCTATGCCATCCAATGTAATGAAAAGCGGTTATACGACGTATATCAAAAGCAAAACGGTTGTTCTCTTTTCTGAGCAACAAGTTCAAGAAATGGTTAGCGCAATCAAGCAAGGCATGTTACCAAAAAGCAGAGCTACTCGACGGCAACATATTGCTTCACTGAAAGATCGATTTGAAAACCCGCGTATCTGTCCAAAATGCAGTAGTCTATTAGTGATACGCACTGCAAAATCTGGTAATAGCGTAGGTTCGCAATTTTATGGCTGTACAAAATACCCCACTTGCCGCCACGTCGAAAAACTTGAAAAAATATAATAAATTGGGAGGTGGTTAAATCTGGAGTCAAAAAGCTTTAGCTTTTTGTGATTCGCCAATAGCTAAAGCTATTGGACTCCTCTCTCTTAGAGAAGAGGAGTCCCTATCATCAACTTAGGTTATTTGATGGGTTTCCTGTGCTTTGCGGGTCTCGCCTTTACCGATGGTCAATAAATCCCAAATCAGTAAAATTAAACCTGCAAAGGTCATTAAGCCAAAAAACCAACGCCACACCATCGCCGCTTGAAATGATGGATGATTTTGAGCAGTGAAATAACCGCCCCACGTTGAACCTTCCACAGCGCGTTCGATAAATGACTGTTCATAACCTGCGATGAGTAACGCAATCGTCATACCGACTACGCCCGCATTCAACAAGCCTAATGCCCACTTCCACCGCCATGCGTTAGGCATATCACCACTCATCCAGACACCGCCGCGCCAATGTTGAATAGCTAAATAAAAGAACGCAATATTAATGGTGGCATACGCGCCAAAAAACGCTAAATGCCCGTGTGATGCTGACCATTGTGTGCCGTGCGTGTACAAATTGATTTGTGGTAAGGTGTGCATAAAACCCCACACACCCGCACCAAAAAAGTTACCAAAGGCATGAGCGATAACCCACGCTAACGCGGGATGATTACCATTTTTAAATGCGTGTGCGCCAGAGTCATACACTGCATGAACTACCATAGCAACTAACGGAATTGGTTCTAAGGCAGAGAAAAATCCGCCAATCGTCAACCAATATTCAGGTGTACCTATCCAAAAATAATGATGACCCAGCCCTAAAATCCCTGAGCCAAACATCAACGCCACTTCAATATATAACCATGTTTGGACAATTTTCCGTCTAACACCTAACAGTTTCATCAATGACCACGCCATGATGACACCGACTAACACTTCCCAAGTGGCTTCTACCCACAAGTGAATCACCCACCACCACCAATATTGATCATGCGTGATGTTAGTCATGTAGAACATACCAGCAACATACAAACCTGCCAGTGCGACTAAATCCAGTGTTAAAACTCCTGCAATACCAGACCATTTGCCTTTACTAAAGGTAGCAACCACGTTGTAGAAAAAGATTAGCATCACGATGACAATGCCAATATCTGCCCAGCGAGGAGCTTCAATATATTCGCGTCCTTCGTTAATCAACCACAAACTGGAATCTTTACCCGCGCCAGTTTGAATTAATAAATACACCAACACGACTATCGTGACTGCGCCAGTTAATACCCAAAACGCAATATTGCCCAGTTTTAAACCGACAATTTCGGTGCCGCTTTCATCTTCTAATAACCAATACACACAGCCGATAAAACCGTAGAGCATCCACACAATCATCGCGTTGATATGCACCATACGATTAACACTAAAATCTAGCCAATCGTATAGAAAGTTAGGAAAAATAAATTGTGTCGCGGCTATCATGCCAAACAACAGTTGGGCAAAAAACAAAATCACCGCAACAATAAAATACTTAACAGCGAGTTGCTGTCCATCACTTAAATTGGTACTGTCTAAGGCTACCCATGCTTTAAAGTCGGCGAAACAGGCACGCGATTTTTCACATAATTCTTTTGCGTTCATGCTCAGTCCTCCGCATTAATGGTTTTGAAGTTATAAGGAAAGCCATTGGTGTCAATACTCGACATCCATTTTAAAAACGCCACCACGCCTTTAGCTTCTTCTGCGGTGATGTCCAAATTAGGCATTTTGCGATTGCTGCCAAAAGTACGCGCATT
>NQJH01000145.1 GCA_002256685.1 Methylococcaceae bacterium NSP1-2
ACGATTATCAGCGTGGTGGCTTTGTTGATTTTATTTGCTTGGGATTCGGAATGGGTTAAGCGCAAAAGCTATTTGAAAATGATTCCTGCACCGTTGATTGCTGTAGTTTGGGGGGTGACTTACAATTTTTTAACCAGTCAATACGCGCCTGAATTTGCTGTTAGTGCTAAACATTTAGTCAGTTTGCCTGTGCCTGAACAAACAGCTGATGTTTTTAAAAATTTCATGTTACCCGATCTCAGTTATTTGGATCACTTTGCTAATCCTAAGCTGTACATGGTGGCAATTACTATAGCCATTATTGCCAGTTTAGAAACGTTATTGAGCTTAGAGGCTGCCGATAAGTTAGACCCATTAAAACGAATCGCACCGACTAATCGTGAATTAAAAGCGCAAGGCGTTGCTAATATTATCAGCGGGTTTTTAGGTGGTTTACCTGTAACGGCGGTGATTGTTAGAAGTGCTGCCAATATTAATGCGGGCGGTAAAACCAGTCTGTCATGTTTTGTACATGGTTTACTGATATTGTTGAGTGTGATGTTTTTAGCTCAATATTTAAACACCATTCCACTGTCTTGTTTGTCGGCTATTTTATTGCACACTGGTTATAAGCTGTCTAAACCTAAGTTATTTAAAGAGCATTATCAAAAAGGCATGAGCCAATTTTTACCCTTTGTGATTACGGTAGTGGCGATTTTATGCACTGACTTATTAGAGGGGATTGCTATCGGTTTAGCTATCGGTTTGGTGTTTGTGATGCGTGCCAACTATCACGCGTCTATTACCCTTACTCAAAACGGATCACATTACGAATTAGCCTTTCATAAAGACGTGTCGTTTTTAAATAAAGCCTTGCTGAGAAAATTTATTTTGCATATTCAAGCAAACAGCACCGTAGTGATTGATGCCAGAAAAGCTAAATTTATCGACCACGATATTTTAGAAACGCTAGAAGACTTTATGGAAACTGCACCAGACGATAATATTTCAGTGGAACTTATTGACTTGTACGGTAAAGAATCAATTAATCCAGATCATAAATCGTTAGTAATACTAAAAGAAAGAATCAGTTAATAACAGGCTAAGACCTTGGCAGTTTTAAAAACCGCCGAGGTCTTGCCACACTACAACATAATCAAATAAGTGAACTAAAATGCTGGCAAATTTAAAATACGATTTACCTGCGAGTATCGTGGTGTTTTTAGTCTCTATCCCTATGTCTTTAGGTATCGCCTTAGCATCCGGTGCACCGTTATTTTCAGGTTTAATTACTGGCGTTATCGGCGGGCTAATCGTAATTCCCTTAAGTGGTTCTCAACTTGCTATCAGCGGCACTGCCGCTGGTTTAGCTGTATTGGTATTTTCCGCTATCAAAGAATTAACGTTTGGTGGTTTTTTACTCGCCTTAGTGATAGCGGGAATACTACAGATTGTCTTAGGTTTACTGAGAGCGGGGGTGATTGCACACTATTTTCCCTCTGCGGTAATTAACGGCATGTTATCAGGCATTGGCATGATTTTATTTTTAAAACAAATTCCCCACGCGCTAGGGTATGACGTGGACTATGTAGGGGATTTTAGTTTTTCTCAGGCTGATCATTTCTCCTCATTTTCTGAATTAATTAATGCCGTTGAATTTGTTTCGCCCGCCGCAATCGTTATCGCGCTAATTTCGCTAACCGTACTCATTATTTGGGAACAGCCCTTTATTCAAAAATTGCGTTATACCCGCTATCAAGGCGTATTTTTAGCCGTTGCTTTAGGCGTGATTAGTAATCAATGCTTACTTTATTTCGCGCCTGAATGGGCATTAACGGACAAGCATTTAGTGAGGATTCCTGTTTTTGAAGATTTTTCCAGCTTAATCGCACAATTTCATACGCCTGATTTTTCCATGCTTGACCAATCCAAGGTTTATTTAACAGCAATCACATTGGCTTTAGTTGCCAGTTTAGAAAGTTTGATATGTCTTGAAGCGGTGGACAAATTAGACCCTTATCGTCGTGCTAGTCCTGCTAATAGAGAACTGATAGCCCAAGGTTTAGGCAATATGAGCTGTGGTTTTATCGGGGGTTTGCCACTCACTCAAATCATTGTGCGTAGCTCTATCAATATTCAATCAGGGGCTAAAAGCAAAACAGCGGGCGCGATACAGGCGATTTTCATAGTGCTAGCGGTCAAATTTATTCCAGAATGGATTAATACCATTCCCTTAGCCACCTTAGCTAGCGTGTTATTAGTCGTCAGTTATAAACTCATCAATCCCACGCTCTTTAAAACCATGTACCAAGCGGGTTTGTACCATTTCATTCCCTTTTGCGTCACCATTTTAGGCTTAGTGTTCACCGATTTATTGACAGGTATTTTGATTGGCTTAACGGTCGCCTCATTTGCAATTTTGTTAGAAAACTTTACAAAGCCAATATTAAATACACCTTAGAACTCGTTCCAGCGCATAGCGAAGTCGTGATTGATGCAACACGCTCAAAATACATGGATTATGATGTCTACGAAATTATTGAAAATTTTAAAAAGGAAGCACCGCTGAAAAATATCAAACTGACGCTAGAAAATATGCGTGGTTTTGGTGTTCTTAAACCGATTGAAAAGGCGCGTAGTCAAACCTATGACAGTCAGCAATCATTAACCCCTGCCAGCGTATTAGACATATTGCAAGACGGGAATAAACGCTTTATTAACAATCTTGAAGCGAATCGTAATTTGCTGGAACAAGTCAACGACACCCAACAAGGACAATTTCCTCTCGCTATTATTTTAAGCTGCATGGATTCGCGTACCTCTGTGGAACTGATTTTTGACTTAGGTTTAGGCGATGTGTTCAGTGCGCGGGTGGCGGGTAATATTATCAATGACGATATGTTAGGTAGTATGGAATACGCTTGCAAAGTCGCAGGGTCTAAGTTAATTGTCGTGTTAGGGTGGGGCAATTAAGGGCGCGTGTGCGCATGTCGATTTAGATCATCTCACCGGTTTGCTAAATAAAATTCAACCTGCGGTGACCGCTATTACCGAGCAAGGTGTTTCTTCAAACGAAGAACTGGTGCAAAAAGTCGCCGAAAAAAATGTTCTGCTGACGGTTGAGCAAATCAGACTGCAAAGTGTGTTGTTAGAATCGATGATTAAACAGGAGGAAATCGGCATTATTGGCGGTATGTACGATGTGGAAACAGGGCAAGTGACATTTTTTGATCCCAGTTGGCATTAACACGTCCGACTGTAGAGACGTTACAAGACAACAGAGTGAATCACCAAAAGCTTGACTGAATCCACCTAAATTTTAAAAAGCTAAGTAAAAAGATTAAGAATCCGTAAAATGATGCGCTTGAAAGCTACTTCTACGCACCAAGGTCATTATGTCAAGACTCATAACAAATAATCATAGTCGGGATATTGTCGGGCTAAAATATATTTATCCGGTACTGTCTCGGCGGGCGGGTGGTTTGTCCATTGGGGTTAATTTTAATACCAATAACGCCTGTAATTGGCGGTGTATTTATTGCCAAGTGCCTGATTTAACAGTGGGTTCTGCGCCTAAAATGGATTTTCAGTTACTGGAAGATGAATTGCGATTTTTTTTGGCAATCGTGCTGCATGGTGATTTCTACCAACAGTTTCAGGTGGAAGAAAATCAACGTGTTATTAAAGATATTGCGATTTCGGGTAATGGCGAGCCAACCAGTTTAAAAGCGTTTGCTAAAGCGGTGGAGATAATTGGACGGGTAGCAACTGAATTTGGCGTATTTCCTAATAGTCATTATGTGTTGATTACTAATGGCAGTTTGATACATCAGCCTAAAGTGCAAGCAGGGCTGAAAGTATTAAAAGCTTATGGTGGTGAAGTCTGGTTTAAGTTGGATAGTGCGACCAATGAAGGGCAAACATTAATAAATAATGCGCGGCAAAGCTGTCAGTCCCATGTAGAAAATTTGTTACTTGCCGCTAAGAACTGTCCGACCAAGCTACAAATTTGTTTAGTAGACTATGAGCGTAACGGCTTATCCGAAAAAGAAAAATTAGCTTTTTTAAAGTTATTAACAACCATTAAAACAGCCGATGTTAGTTTGCAACAGGTGATGTTATATACGATTGCCAGACCTTCATTACAGCCAGAAGCGAGTCGATTAGCACCACTGTCAATCGAAGTATTAAATGCGTTTGCCAATGATATTAAGCTATTAGGTTTCGATGTATCAGTGAGTGTTTGAGTAATTTTGAAATTATCACTTGTTATATGATAATTATTTAGACTATAATGCCAAGTTCATACCCAAGTGCGAATGTGGCGAAATTGGTAGACGCGCTGGTTTTAGGTACCAGTTGGTTACCCAGTGGGAGTTCGAGTCTCCCCATTCGCACCACCCAAATCTATAAAGGCTCTCGACACATCGAGAGCCTTTTATTCTTTCGAGCCACCGTCCTGCTGGCATTCAAAAAATTCTTATTTAAAATTGTGTGAGGTAAAGAAATGCAAGTTTCTGTCGAGAAGACATCCGAATTAAGCAGAAAAATGACTGTTAGCGTACCTGAAACTGTCGTTCAGGAAAAAATGGCTGAACGCTTAAAGACATTGGCACGCGAAGTTAAAATTCATGGTTTCCGTCCAGGTAAAGTACCTCAACAAGTCGTTGCGAAAATGTATGGCGACAAAGTGCGTGATGAAATTACGGGCGACTTGATTCAATCCACTTATTATGAAGCCTTACAAAGCGAGTCGTTAAGACCTGCTGGTTATCCACATATTCAACACACCGATGATGCTGAAGGTTTCGCCTATACTGCGGTATTTGAAGTCTATCCTGAAATCGTGTTAGAAGGTCTTGAGCAACTTGAAGTCGTTCGCCCTGTCGCTACCGTAGGTGATGTCGATGTTGATAATATCATTGAGAAGCTAAGAGAACAGAAAAAAGAATGGACTGTCGTTGAACGTGCCGCTCAAGAACACGATCAAGTAACTATTAATTTTTCAGGCGTTTCTGAAGGTACTAACTTCACCAATGGTAAAGTAGAAAACTTTCTGGTTGAAATTGGCGCGAAAAAAATGATTCCAGGCTTTGAAGATCAATTAATTGGTCTTGAAGTAGGCGCGAATAAAACCTTTGAATTAACCTTTCCAGCAGAATATGGCAATGCAGAACTAGCAGGAAAAACCGCTCAGTTTGATATTGAAGTCGTTAAAATTGAAGAGGCAAGCTTGCCAGAAATTGATGAAGCCTTTATTAAAGCCTATGGTGTGGAAGAAGGGTCAGTAGACGCTTTCCGTACCGATGTGAAAGACAATTTAGGTAGAGAATTAAAACAAGTTCTACGCGGTAAATTAAAAAATGCAGTTATGGATTCACTGTATGCAAAGTTTCAGATAGCCGTACCCAATTCGTTGATTGACGAAGAAGTCGAAAGATTAATGCAGCCCTACCTAGAATCTGCTAAAAGACAGAAAATGAAGCCTGAAGACATGCAGTTGCCAAGAGACGTATTTGAAGAGCAAGCGAAGCGTCGTGTGGCACTGGGCTTGATTTTAGGCGAAATTATTCAAAAAAACACCGTTGAAATTGATAGCGATAAAGTCCGCGAAACGATTGAAGAGTTGGCAAAAAGTTATGAGCATCCAGAAGACGTAGTTGCGTGGTATTATGCAGACGAAAAACGTTTACATGATGTTCAGCAGATGGTACTAGAAGATCAAGTCGTTGAATGGTTGGTTGCACAGGCAAAAGTAACTGATGAAACCGTCAGTTTTAGTGATGTCATGGATAGACAACAACAATAAGGGTTTTTTAATGTATAACCAATATGCAATGAATCAAGCAAGAGCGTTGGAAGCGGCAGGTGGATTAGTACCTATCGTTATTGAGCAAACCGCCAGAGGCGAGCGTTCTTTCGATATTTATTCACGCTTACTCAAAGAGCGGGTTATTTTTCTGGTTGGTCAAGTTGAAGATTACATGGCTAATCTGGTAGTCGCACAACTGCTGTTTTTAGAATCAGAAAATCCCGATAAAGACATTCATTTATATATCAATTCACCGGGTGGTTCGGTAACAGCGGGCATGTCAATTTATGACACCATGCAGTTTATTAAACCCGATGTTAGCACCCTGTGTATTGGACAAGCTGCCAGTATGGGCGCATTATTATTAACAGGTGGCGCAGCAGGTAAACGCTACTGCTTACCACACTCAAGAATGATGATTCATCAACCCTTAGGTGGTTTTCAAGGACAAGCGTCTGATTTTGACATTCATGCCAGAGAAATTTTATTGATTAGAGATAAATTAAATAAAATTTTGGCGCACCATACAGGTCAACCACTGAAAAAAGTCCAACAAGACACCGATAGAGATAATTTCTTAAGTGCTGAGGATGGCGTTGCTTACGGTTTGATTGATAAAGTATTGTCGAGCAGAGCGAAAAATTCTGAATTGTAAATGGTTAATAGTTTAATGAGCATGGTTTTGTCGAAAGTAAAAACATCGTTATCGACATTTTCAGGGGGCGATTATGAGTAATGATAAGAACAGCAAAGACGATGATAAACTACTTTATTGTTCTTTTTGCGGTAAAAGTCAGCATGAAGTAAGAAAGCTTATCGCAGGACCTTCGGTTTATGTCTGTGATGAATGTGTAGAACTTTGTAACGATATCATAAAAGATGAACTACAAGATGATTCTTCCTCGTTTGGCGACAATGCGTTACCTAAGCCAAAAGAAATCAAAGAAGAACTTGATAATTATGTCATCGGGCAAGAGCGCGCTAAAAAGATTTTAGCGGTCGCCGTTTATAATCACTATAAACGCTTGCGTAGCAAATCTAAAAAGGACAGTGTTGAATTAGCAAAAAGTAATATTTTGTTAATAGGACCGACCGGTTCAGGTAAAACCTTGTTAGCTGAAACGTTAGCACGGTTGCTGAATGTGCCTTTTACCATTGCCGATGCCACCACGCTAACCGAAGCCGGTTATGTGGGTGAAGACGTAGAAAACATCATTCAAAAAATTCTGCAAAAATGCGATTACGATGTTGAAAAAGCAGAAACAGGCATCGTTTACATCGATGAAATTGATAAGATTTCTCGAAAATCCGATAATCCATCGATTACGCGTGATGTATCCGGCGAAGGTGTACAACAAGCTTTATTGAAACTGATTGAAGGCACGATTGCTTCCGTACCACCACAAGGCGGACGCAAACACCCTAATCAAGAATTTGTTCAAGTCAATACGGCTAATATTCTATTTATTGTTGGCGGCGCATTTGCTGGTTTAGATAAAGTCATTAAATCGCGTTCTGAAAAAGGCGGCATTGGTTTTTCTGCTGAAGTAAAAACCAAAGACGAAAGTAAAAACGTCGGGCAATTGTTTGCGGAAGTTGAATCGGAAGATTTAATTAAATACGGCTTGATTCCTGAATTTGTCGGCAGATTACCGATTGTTGCCACTTTAGAAGAATTAGACGAACAAGCATTGATACAAATCTTAACTGAGCCTAAAAATGCCCTGATCAAACAATATAAACATTTGTTTGAAATGGAAGGCGCGGAATTGGAATTTCGAGAAGATTCACTCAGTGCGATTGCCAAAAAAGCAATGGAAAGAAAGACCGGCGCGAGAGGGCTACGCACTATTGTGGAAAATGTATTACTCAATACTATGTACGAATTGCCATCGGACACTAATATTTGCAAGGTCGTGGTTGATGAAAGCGTTATTTTGGGTACATCTGAACCGTTTTTAGTTTATGAAACCGAAAAGAAAAAAGCCGCTGCTGAATCCTAATATAACTTGCTAGACGTTAAAAAAAGGAGCTTTTTGTAAAGCTCCTTTTTTTTTGAGTGTAAAAATTACAAAATTAAGCGTTGCCTCCTTGCTATTTCACACGCCGCCCTCATAATTGCTACATCTTAAATTGTGTTACAGGTATTCTTTGTGGAAACGCTCCCAACAACAGATGTATTAATTCCGGTCTTACCGCTTAGGGATGTGGTGGTTTACCCACACATGGTTATTCCTTTATTTGTCGGTAGAGAAAAATCAAT
>NQJH01000146.1 GCA_002256685.1 Methylococcaceae bacterium NSP1-2
CAGCTACTCAACTTCCCAGTCATCTAAACGTAATCCTAGCACACGGCTGAACTCATCCGTGGCTTGATTGAATGATAGTGTCCCCACAAATCGGTAGGGCTGTTAAAATACGCCATCATTTATTTAATAGGCTATGAGCATTATGACAACACAACCCAGCAAAGACCTCGAAACCTTCGTTAATCCACGACCTGACCGCGATTACACCATTCATATTTCCACCCCAGAATTTACCTGCCTTTGCCCAAAAACAGGACAACCTGATTTTGCTACCATCGAGATTGATTATGTGCCTGCCGCGTTATGCGTGGAATTAAAATCGTTGAAGTTATATATGTGGTCGTTTCGTGATAGAGGCGCGTTTCATGAAGCAGTGACTAATGAAATATTGGATGACATTGTTAAAGCTATTCAACCCAGTTTTATGCGTGTTCGGGCAGAATTTAATGTGCGTGGCGGTGTTTATACCACGGTGGTTGCTGAGCATAGAAATCCTGCTTGGCAAGCCCCTGAATTAGTTAATTTACCTTAAGCGACGGGAGAATTATGAACGCTTTTTTGCAATCTATACTGCCTCATCATGCCTTATCAAAGCTAATGAGCGTACTCACGCACTCAGAAACGGTGTGGTTTAAGAATTTGTTTATTAAACAAATTATTCGCCATTACGGTGTCAATATGGACGAGGCATTGATACCCGATATTAATGCCTTTAAAAGTTTTAACGACTTTTTCACGCGTGAATTAAAGCCTGAAGCCAGACCGTTAAGCACCGAAAAAAATGCCATTGTCAGTCCAGCCGATGGCGTAGTGAGTCAAGCGGGTGATATTACTGAGGGTGATATTTTTCAAGCCAAAGGTAAAAGTTTTACCGTCACAGAATTATTGGGTGGCAGTGAAGAACGCGCCGCGCCGTTTAATGATGGCGTATTCAGTACCATTTATTTATCGCCTAAAGATTATCACCGTCTGCACATGCCCTTAACGGGCACGTTAACAGAAATGGTGCATATTCCCGGTCGTTTGTTCAGTGTCAATACGGCAACCACCGAAGCCGTGCCACGTTTATTCGCTAGAAATGAGCGCGTGTGCTGCCTATTCGAGACCGAAGCGGGTCCGATGGCATTGATTTTGGTAGGGGCGATTTTTGTCTCTAGCGTGGAAACCGTTTGGCATGGTGTGGTTACACCGCCGTCACGCACTACAGTACAAAACTGGCTGTATGAAAACGATGCGCCAACGCTAGAAAAAGGCGAAGAAATGGGACGCTTTAATATGGGTTCAACCATTATCGTGTTATTTGGCAAAGATTATGCCGAGTGGAATGCGGACTTTACTGCCAATAAAGCCGTTAAATTAGGTGAGATGATTGGTAAAACCAAAACCTTTCCAAAAAGTGAGCCTACTCCTGTCAAAAATAATGTATTCTCAACATTAATTAAGCGGTTAGGTTTTTAAGAGTCACTGCCCATAGTTAAGCACACAGGCGTCTAATAGCTTAGTGGCTAGAAAACAGCTAAAGCTGTTTTACTCCTGTCGTATGTTGCCCTTAACTATGGGCTACCATAACTGAGGTTCAATCATCATGATAACTATTCAGCAGTTAATCGGTTTTATTCGCACTGATCCTGTTAATTTAAGCATTAAAGCTAAATTGCTGGCGGTGTTGGCAAGTTTTAGTGCCATTCTTATTGTTGCATGGATTACTCACACCTCCAGTTTTAATACCACCACACCGATGCTTGTTGCCTCGATGGGTGCGTCTGCGGTGCTGTTATTCATTGTACCGAATAGCCCCTTATCACAACCGTGGCCACTGGTGGGTGGACATATGTTATCGGCTACGGTTGGTATAATCTGCGCCCAATTCATTCCTGATACCATTTGGGCAGCGGCTTGTGCAGCTGGATTCAGTATTTTAGTGATGTTATTGTTGCGTTGTTTACATCCTCCCGGTGCGGCGACGGCATTGACTCCCGTTTTAGCAGGTGTGCCTATTGTTTCCTTAGGTTACGATTTTGTGCTGATGCCAGTAGGACTGAATGTGTTGGTAATATTGGGCATGGCGATTATTTTTAATCGATGGTTATTGGGCAATAATTACCCACTCATCCCGCAAGTCGATGATAAAACCGCGCGTGACTCCGAACAGCTAACAGGTATTTCTGATAACGATTTAAAACAAGCTCTGAAAAACATGGATACCTTTATGGACGTATCGCTAGAAGATTTGAGCAAATTATTAACTGATGCGGAAAAAAATAGTTTTAAACGCTTTAAAGGTAATATCACTTGTGCAGATATTATGACCAGAAATGTACAAGCGGTGGAATATGGTACGGAAGTGGAAGAGGCGTGGACAATCATGCAGAAAGATCACTTAAAAGCCATGCCTGTTATTGATAGAAGCCGACGGGTGATTGGTATTATTACTTGGGCTGATTTTTTTAAGTTTGTGGATTTGAATGCCTATCAGAGTTTTCAAGACAACTTTCTGGCTTTTATTCGCCGCACGCCTGATATTTCAACCAATAAACCTGAATCAGTTGGGCATATCATGAGTACCAAGATAACGGTTTTACCAGAAACTACCCATATTGTTGAGCTGGTTCCGTTAATGTCTGCTAAAGGTATTCGACAAATTCCCATCGTCAATGCTGAAAATCGTTTAGTCGGTATGGTGTATCAAAGCCAATTGTGTACCGCGCTGTATGATGAACAACTTGCTAGCATTGTTAAAAATCAAAGTTAACTGGCATCACCCAAAATTTCTTTCAAAAACGGAATGGTGAGTTTACGCTTAGCCGCCAGCGAGGCTTTATCCAATTTTTCTAATAATTGCCATAACGCCGATAAATCACGACCGTAATGCGTGAGTAAAAATAAGCCGACTTGTGGGGAAATTTCAAAACCCATGCGATGGGCTTTAATAATCAACGCACTGATTCGGTCATTATCTGCCAACGGCTGTATTTTTAGCGTCAGCCCCCAGTTCAAGCGGGTTTTTAAATCGGGTAAGCGCGTCGCTATGTCATTAGGTAAACAGGCGGCAGAAATAATCAACGTATGTTCGCTGTCTCGATGTTGATTAAAAAAATGAAAAAATGCCATTTCCCACGTTAAATCACCCGCAATTGCCTCAATATTATCCAAACACACGAGGTCAAAATTATCTAAACCAGTCAAAATATCGACATCGGGTAAATCAGCAACCGCTAAATCCAAATAAAAAGAACTGCGTTTTACACTTTGCGCCTGATGACAGCAAGCTTGTAGCAAATGCGTTTTACCTAAGCCTTCTTGACCCCAAAGAAAAATTTGTAATTCTCCGTGACCTGCAACGCTGTTTTGTAAATGGCTGATAATTTCTTGATTACCCCCCGCAAAAAAATCATTGAAGGTTTTGTTAGCTCTAAATTCAAACTGTAAAGGCAGTTGTTCTGACATGATGGTTGCTATTTTTTTATCCAGCGCACATAACCAATTGCGCCAAGAAAAAGCATTAAACTAAAGACCACTTCTAATGCCGCGTAGTAACGCTCATCAGGATTGCTGTAGGTTTCTATCGAGCCGTGGACAAAATACAGCATACTGATATATGCCGCCCACGCACAGCTTTTAGGTTTGCCATTTAATAAACCGCGCATCGGTAATAATAACGGCGTAACGGTCAATAATAAAATTAACGCCACGGGAAACCGAGTCGCGGGTGCAAGTACGGTATGCCACAACATTAATAAAACAAACAGCCCGAAAAAGCCAGCCAATGCCACGGTATGACAATAAGTAGGTGATATTTTCATGCGTTAGCTTTTAACGCTTGAGCTGTTTTAGCTAACCGCGCCCCTAACGCACGGCACAAAATCTTTTCATGCTCAGACAGTCCTGCGTGTTCCACTGCTAAATGACTCGCGCCATAAGGTGTACCACCTGAGCTGGTGTCACGCAATGCCGCTTCGCTGTAAGGTAAGCCCACGATTAACATACCTTGATGCAACAAGGGCAACATCATCGATAACAAGGTGCTTTCATGACCGCCGTGCATACTGCCCGATGCGGTAAATACCGCCGCTGGTTTGCCATTCAATGCACCAGATAACCACAACGGCGTAGTTTGATCGATAAAATATTTTAGCGGGGCTGCCATATTGCCAAAATGGGTAGGGCTACCTAACGCTAAACCATCACAGCGTTTTAAATCGTCCAACGTGGCATAAATTGCCCCGTGTTCAGGAATACGTTCAGCGGTTTTTTCACACACGGTAGACACATCGGGGACGGTTCTTAGCAATGCTTCCGCACCTGTCACTGACTCCACACCCCGAGCAATCAAATTCGCCATTTCTGCGGTTGAGCCATGACGCGAGTAATACAAAATTAAAATAGTAGTCATAAAATAGATAATACCGCTTCGGGTGGACGACCAATAATCGCTTTACCATTAGCAACAACGATAGGACGTTCGATTAATATCGGATATTTCACCATCGTATTAATTAAGGTCTGGCGGTCTAGCGTTTCATCATTCAAGCCCTGCTCTTTATATTCAGCTTCTTTGTTACGCATTAATTGACGCGGCTCAATACCTAGGGTTTTTAACAGCGCGTCTAATTCTTCCGCACTCGGTGGTGTTTGCAAATAGTCAATAATCACCGGCTGCAACCCTTGGTCTTTTAGCAATTGCAAAGCCTGTCTGGATTTTTGGCAACGCGGGTTATGATAAATTTTTACGCTCATGATGCGAATAATGGCTGAATATAAAGGAGTTATAATAGCACTTAACAAAACTTAGGCGGCAAAAAAGGTATACAGAATGGAACGAATGATGGATAGAGCGAAGCAATACTGGTTATTAGCCCGCTTTGATCGACCGATTGGGATTTTAATTTTATTATGGCCGGCGTTATGGGCATTATGGGTCGCCAGTAACGGACAACCAGACGAACTGGTACTGACAGTGATTTGTTTAGGGGTCATCATCATGCGTGCGGCGGGTTGTGTGATTAATGATTATGCAGATCGTGATTTTGATCCGCATGTAGAGCGCACTAAACAACGCCCGATTGCCGCAGGTAAGGTCACACCTAAAGAAGCATTAATCTTTTTTCTGTTATTAATTGCCATCGCTTTTGGGCTGGTATTATTACTCAATACTTACACTATTTTATTGTCTTTTGGTGGTGCATTTTTAGCCGCCAGTTATCCGTTTATGAA
>NQJH01000147.1 GCA_002256685.1 Methylococcaceae bacterium NSP1-2
GATATGAGTACCGTAAAAACCATTAACTACGCAGGCGTAGATGAAAAAGTCCCCGCGTTGCCTGTCGCTAATTTTTCTGCCACCATCACGGTTGCCCCTAAAGGTGATAACAGCGAAGTGACTTGGAAAGCAGGTTATTACCGCGCTTACACGAATAACAATCCACCTGAAGAAATGAATGAAGCCACTGCTAATGCCGCTGTTAAAGCCTTTGTTAGCACAGGTTTGATTGATCTGAAAAAATTAGCTGAGCAATAAACCCATGTTGGTATTGAACTACCGTGTGGCAGTGCTTGCGATTGCCACGGTTTTATTATCGACACCGCTGAATGCCGCGCCGTTTGCTTATATCAGCAATCAATTGGCAGATAGCGTGTCTATTATTGATCTCGCTACCAATAAAGTAGTGAACACCATTGCTGTGAGCGGAAAACCCGCAGGAGTCGCTGTATCGCCCAACGGTGATAAAGTTTATGTTAGTACGCCAGAAGCTCACGGTTTTGCAGTCATAGATGCTAGAAAACAGCAACTTTTAACTATTGTTAAAACCAGCAATGGTGCGTTAGGTATCACCGTTGCCCCCGATGGCAAACGCATATACGTTGCCGATTGGTTCGTCAACACGGTGTCAGTACTGGATGCGGACAGTTTAGAAATCATCAAAACTATCACGGTAGGACAATCGCCGTCAGGGCTAGTCGTTAGCCCTGATAATCGCTGGTTGTATGTCGCTAATCGTCTTGATGATTCAGTGTCACAAATTGACACTAAAACCCTGACGGTCAAAAGAACCACAACCGTAGGCAAACATCCGTTTGGTTTAGCCATAGATTCACGCGGCGAACGCCTTTACGCTGTCAATGTCGAAAGCGATGATGTCACGGTATTAGAAACCGCCCGCATGAAACCCATTGCTACCATTAAAGTAGGTGCATTGCCTTACTCGGCAACTTTAGCTTTAAATGACAGTCGTTTATTTGTCACCAATATGGATGACGGCACAGTCTCCGTCATTGATACCGACAGCTTAACCAACATCGGCTTGATTGAAGTTGGTGAAAAACCCGAAGGCATCGGCACGCATACGGATGACCGTCATATCTATGTCGCCAACTGGTTTGATAAAAATGTCTCGGTATTGGATGGCAAAACGTTGCAAGTCAAAGAAACGATTGCCACAGCGCGTGGCAGTCGAGCATTTGGACAGTTTATTGCTAAATGAAACATTCCATCGTTCCCACGCGCTGGCGTGGGAATGCCGCTGGTGACGGACGCTCCAGCGTCACGCAACGCGGGAGCGTTGCAAGGATGAATTCCCACGCTGGAGCGTGGGAACTATACCTCCCCTGAGTTTTTAACATTCAATCTAAATGCCATCACCAAAACCTCTTATCACCGCACTGCCTTATTTTGCTGATAGTGCCGCGCTTTTTTCTCACATTGCTCATAAACCGTGGGCAGTATTTTTGGATAGCGGCTATCCGCACAGTCAGCAAGGTCGTTATGACATACTTGCCGCTGATCCTGTTTGTACTTTAGTGACGCATGGCGACAACACCGACATAACCCAACAAGGTAAAGTCACCCGCTCCACCGCCGATCCATTTGCTTTAGTCAAACAACAGCTATTACCTGTGAATAATAGCGACACAACTGATTTACCGTTTAATGGCGGTGCTATCGGTTATTTTTCTTATGATTTGGCGCGACGTTTAGAAAATTTACCCGTGTTAGCGGAGGATGCTGAAGGCATTGCGGAAATGGCGGTGGGTATTTATCTCTGGGCTGTTATCGTTGACCATCAACAACAACACAGTTATTTGGTCGGTCAGCAGATTGATGAATCAACGTGGCAGGATTTAATCGCTCAGTTCAGTCAGTTGCCGATTAAGCAAAGCCACGAAGTATTTCAAGTGACGAGCAAAGTGCAGTCGAATATGGATCAAGCGCGTTATAGGAAAGCCTTTGACCGTATTAAATATTATCTGAAAGAAGGCGATTGTTATCAGGTTAATTTAACTCAGCGGTTTGTGGCAAGCTGTGAAGGTAATCTGTGGACTGCATATCAAGCTTTGCGGGAGTTAAACGCCGCACCCTTTAGTTGTTATTTGAATTTGCCCGAAGTGCAGATACTCAGTTCCTCACCCGAACGTTTTTTGCGTTTGACAAATGGCATAGTCGAAACTAAACCCATTAAAGGCACGCGTCCGCGTAAAGCAGATTCAGCCGAAGACCAAGAGCAAATTCAACAGCTCATCACCAGTAATAAAGACCGCGCTGAAAATGTGATGATTGTGGATTTACTGCGTAATGACATTAGCAAAACCTGTAGTGAAGTGAGAGTCCCTGTGCTTTTTGATGTCGAAAGTTATGCGACTGTGCATCATTTAGTTAGCACGGTGACAGGTGTATTAGCTAAAAATAAACACGCACTGGATTTGTTGAAAAGCTGTTTTCCAGGGGGATCGATCACAGGCGCACCTAAAATTCGTGCGATGGAAGTCATTGAAGAAATTGAACCGCATCGGCGTGGCGTTTATTGCGGTTCTATTGGTTATATTGGCTTTAACGGCAATATGGATACTAATATTGCGATAAGAACATTGGTACATTCTAACCATACTATCCGCTTTTGGGCAGGGGGTGGTATCGTCAACGATTCGGTAATGGAAGAAGAATATCAAGAATGTTTTGATAAAGCCGCCGCTCTGCTGGCTTTATTACAGCAATTCAGTTAGGAGTCCAAAACACGTTTTGGACGTTTTTAATTAGTCCAAGTCATGCCTTGGACTCCAAACTAACACAGGCTTATGATTGTTATTAAACTGGGTGGTAGTTTAGTGGCGGCTAATACCTTGCTTCACTGTCTCAATCGTATAGAACAACAATATCAGGGCAGGGCAGTGGTGATTGTGACAGGCGGCGGTGTCTTCGCCGATCAAGTCAGAGTTTTGCAGCAACAATGGGGATTTGATGATGACAGCGCACATGCAATGGCGATTTTAGCCATGCAGCAAATGGCGTGGTTAGTGCAAGGATTGAAAACTGATTTTGTGCTTGCTCATTCAGTGAGTGCTATTCAGCAAAGTAGTCCGCCAAAAATATTTATCTGGTCTCCTGATATTAATGAATTGAATCATGCGGGTATTCCTGCAACGTGGGATATAACCTCCGACAGTCTTGCCGCGTGGTTGGCTAAAACGCTGTTAGCCGATGAACTAATTTTGATTAAATCAGCGGCGATTGATGAATCGCTTAGTCTAGTGCAACTTGCGGAACGTGGCATTATTGATAATGCTTTTTGTGAGTATGTGACAAACGCCACGTTTG
Source organism: Methylococcaceae bacterium NSP1-2 (assembly GCA_002256685.1). Classification (GTDB taxonomy): domain Bacteria; phylum Pseudomonadota; class Gammaproteobacteria; order Methylococcales; family Methylomonadaceae; genus UBA4132. The sequence continues at coordinate 3,331 of NQJH01000147.1, forward strand.
ATATTCGCGTGCTAAATCAACAAAATCTCTAATTGTGTTTTGCCGATCATTGCCATTAAGTTAAGACTAAACTTCCGATCTCGGAGGTTTGAAATGCGGATTCATTGAACAGCGTGAATGAATTCGCGCCTACTTTCAATGCAACGTTTCTACGATAATGATTTTCATCACTCGGTAAATAGGGCTACCATTAAGCTTTTAGGGGGAAATAATAATGTCGAAAATAATACCAATTAATAGATATTTTTTGCTTCTACTGTTTATTATCTTTGGCTGGTCTTCGGCACTGTATGCTGAAACCACGGCGGATATTGAAGTGTTTGTGCGTAGCGGTTGCCCACATTGCACGAAAGCTGAAAGCTTTTTACAAACCCTGCAACAAGAACAACCCACGTTAAAAATCGTCATTCGTGATATATCCAAAGACTCTGCCGCGTTGCAACGCTTACAGCTACTGGCTAAAAATCAAGGCGTAAGAACGGTACGCATACCTGCCTTTCAAGTCAGAGGGGAATTGCTGATTGGTTATTCAGATGAAACCAGCACAGGGCAGTTAATTCGTGATGTATTAGCACAACGCCCTTTGGCGACTAATCATCAGGACAGTTCAGTCAGTTGTGAGGCTGAACAAGCGGTATCTTGTGAAGCCAGCACGGAGCTTGCTAAACCCACGCCACCCGCCACGTTTGCGGTAAATTTTTTAGGTCATAAACTGACACTAGAAGAGGTCGGTTTACCGTTATTCACGGTCGCAATGGGCTTGTTAGACGGTTTTAATCCGTGTTCTATGTGGGTGTTATTGCTCGTGATTGCCTTGCTTGCACCGATGAATAACAGACCGCGTATGTTAGCAATTGCGGGGGCTTTTGTTGCTGTCGAAGGCATTGCCTATTTTATGTTCATGGCAGCATGGCTTAATTTGTTTCTGCTCATTGGTCTGTCGCGCATTTCAGAAATCAGCATTGCACTGATTGCTTTACTGGCTGGGCTATTGAATCTTAAAGATTTCTGGCGGTTCGGCTGGGGCATGAGTTTATCGATTCCGAATGCCGCTAAACCGGCTATTTATGAACGTATTCGCGCGATTCTTCAGGCGAAAAATATGACAGGCGCACTTATCGGCGCGGTGGTATTAGCGGTATTAGTGCAGATTGTTGAGTTTATGTGTACCTCTGGGTTTCCCGCGCTGTACACCCGCATTCTGACCCTAAAACAATTAGGTACTGTCAGTTATTACGGTTATCTATTGCTTTATAATGCTGCTTATATGCTGGATGACTTAATCATTTTATCGATAGGCGTTATCACCCTAAGTCAGCACAGACTTCAAGAAAAAGAAGGTCGCTGGCTTAAGTTAATCAGCGGTTTAACGATGGTGGGGCTAGGCATTTATTTACTGGTAGCGTAGACTTCTCACAACCCATAATTGCCCAATTCTTCTAACCTGTTACTGAAAGAGAGATTTTACTCATGGCTGAATTCACCCTACCCAAAAACTCGGTATTAACCACGGGTAAAACTTTTAAAGCCCGCAAAGGCGCGAAAAATGTGCGCCGTTTTGAAGTGTATCGTTGGAATCCCGATTCGGGCGAAAATCCCCGCATTGATAGTTACGAATTAGATATGGATGATTGCGGCCCTATGGTGCTGGATGCCATTTTAAAAATTAAAAATGACATTGATAGTACGCTCACTTTTCGCCGTTCTTGCCGCGAAGGTGTATGTGGTTCATGTGCAATGATGGTTAATGGTAAAAACACCCTCGCCTGTACCAAAGCCATTGATTCTTATCCTGATACTATCAAAATTTTCCCCTTACCGCACATGTCAGTAGTGAAAGATTTGGTTGCTGATTTAACGCATTTTTATGCGCAATATTCG
>NQJH01000384.1:0-1880 GCA_002256685.1 Methylococcaceae bacterium NSP1-2
AGCGGAAAAGCGGTAACGACAGACCAATGGTTGATATTAATGTCCATTCAAGCCTCAAAATGCAACAAGCAGGGTGATACAAACAAATAAGACCAAATACCGTGGTCTCAGTATGAGGCTTTCAAATTTATTGGCAAGGTGTCCAAGTTCACGACCATAGTGAACGGTGCCGTTACCAACTCCGTGTAGTACAAACCTATCCTCGAACCAATGTAGAATACTTGCTGTCCACTCAGTTAATTTTCCTGCCAAACCGCTACCCTGTGCGAATTCATCGGCATTATTATTCAAACGCGCCCCTAGTTTGTTTTCTTCTAATTGCATTAACGATGATACTGTCGCCAAAGCGGGCTTCGGTGCGCCCATGAAGCGATCGACAATGTGGTCATCAAAATAGCAAAGGTCATGTGCTAAGCGGCGCACAGGTTTGACTAACGCCCAATCGGTAATTTGATCCAACCAAAAGCGTTGTAAGGAAGCGGTATAAGCCCAGCGTAGTGAGGCTAGTTTAGGTGACACCGGTCGAATAGGATTGTCATGGACTGCGTGCATCAAGTTAGGCGCAGTTAATAATTGATAAGCGCGTACTATCGCATGAGCGCACAAATGCCACTTTGCTAACTGCCAAAAACCCAATCCGCATTCTAAAAACATCAAGCCCAATTGTGCAGAGATGGCATAAACCAATGAACTTTTTACATCAGTCTGCGTTAAACCCACGATAAAGCTATATAAAGCAGTTAGAAAACCCACCACCGCCAGTATTGCCATCACAAAAACACTGAGTTCAAATAACGGACGCAACAAACACACCAGATAAACCCCAGAATGAATCATCACTGCGCCATAAAATACCGCACTCGATGGCGTAGGACCTTCCATTGCCCGTGCTAACCACGGCGTAAAAGGCAGTTGTGCAGATTTAGCAAACGCGGCAAGCGCGAAACACAGGGCAAGACCTGTTATTTGACTGGGGGGCAATCCTGCAAAGGCAGTATTCAGATTGTTCCAATTAACAGTCTCAGTCCACGCATAACTTAAACCGATAGCGATAATAAAACAGACACCACCGATATGATTAGTGACTAAAACGCGGGTGGCATTAGTGACTGCAATCGGACGCTGATAAGAATAAGCAATGAGCAGATACGAACACACCCCTGCAATCTCCCAGCCGACCAGCGTACCGACCGCATTACCCGATAACACCACCAACAACATCGCAAACGCAAACAAGCTAAGTATAAAAAAGAAGCGGTGAAACCCCGCTTCTCTGTGCATATAGTTGGTTGAAAAATTACTGACAATTGCTAACAGCACAGAAAATAATGCCGCTAAGCGTACACTAAAACCGGTGGTAATAAAATTGATGCGAATGTTTAGCGTGTCACAAATTAACCAGCGTCCGATACTGAAGGTACCAAGATTCATACCCAGTATGTTAGCTCCTAATAGAATCAACGCCAGCAAACACGACAGCGTAATCGCCCAGTTAGCACAACTGCTAGTGAGTCCCTCACTTGCTTCACCTTCCAAGAAGCCAAACAGTTGTCCGATACCAATTAAGAAGGCGGCACACAGCGGTAACAGCGGAATTAATATAACCAAAGCATCCATCGTATTTAGTCCGCCATCTTTCTACGCGCAACAATCACACCGTCGCGCGTAGGATTAATAAAAGTGTCAAAATCAGGGTCATTGAAAATTAACTCATTATGTTCACGAATGGCTTCCGTCCAGCCTTGAAACACATCGGTATAGTTTTCCACTGCCACGCGACCACGCCATAACACATTATCGGCAATATACAGACCGCCTTCGCGAATACGGTCTTTAGCCAATAACCAAATTTCGGGATAATCGCCTTTATCAACATCGTT
>NQJH01000384.1:1908-3122 GCA_002256685.1 Methylococcaceae bacterium NSP1-2
AAACCCGCTGCACTCAGATACTGCTCGGCTTTGTCTTTATTGAGTAAATCAGCTTCACTGCAAATGACTTTGCCTGCTTCCCCGACGGCTTTAGCAAACCAATACGCCGAATAACCGTAACCACTGCCAAATTCAAATACCCGCTTCGCATTAATCGTTTTAGCCATCGTTTCCAAAAAAACACCGACTAAACGCCCGACAATAGGAAAGTTATTTTTTTCTGCCAAGGCTTCCATTTCAGTCAATACCGCATGATCGGTCTGGCTTACTAAGCCACGCATATAGTGTTCAATCGCAGGATGAACGGGTTGCAAAACGCTAGGATTTACTACGTTAGGGGATTTTAATGTATCAGTCATGATGGCGGTCTCGTAGTTAAGTTACATCCCATCCACGAAAAGCACGAAAAACACGAAAATATTTTATTTCGTACCTTTCGTGTTTTTCGTGGATAGATTTAGTTAATCTCTAAAATTATCATACTGCAAAGGCATTTCTAGCTGTTCTTGTTCTTCTCTTAGCATTTGTATCACCTCTTGCAAGTCGTCACGTTTTTTACCTGTCACGCGGACTTTATCGCCTTGTATCGCGGCTTGTACTTTAAGTTTTTTGTCTTTGATAAGCTTAACAATTTTCTTCGCTAACGCTGAATCAAGACCTTGTTTTAGGGTAATTTCTTGACGCATTAATTTACCGCTACCTTTGGCATCACCTACCTCCATACAGGCTATATTAATGCCACGGCGGCTGAGTTTTGTACAAATAATACTGAACATTTGTTGCAGTTGAAAAACAGATTCAGAGATCATAATCAATTTGTCATCTTTGAGTTCAAAGCTAGAATCTGTGCCTTTGAAATCAAAGCGTGTATCGACTTCTTTACTGGCTTGGTCAACAGCATTTTTAGCTTCGTGCATATCAAATTCGGAAATAATATCAAATGAAGGCATAGCGATAAGTTAAAAGTAAGTTAAAAATAAAGTGTATTTTACAATGCTTGCTCAGCATTGATAACGTCCGCGACGGCTTTAATGCGCAAGCGGCGAATTGCTTCACCAATCAATCCGCCTTGTAAATCACCTGTCAACACAGAACTAATATCGACAGCAGAGATGGCTTTAGCCGCAGCGCGTAAGCGTTCAGCTTGTGGATAGGGTCTATTTTCAAACCCCGTTCTGCCTTTGGCATCTGCTTCACACGCCAATAAGAATTCA
>NQJH01000148.1 GCA_002256685.1 Methylococcaceae bacterium NSP1-2
GCCGTTTTAACAAACTAGGGGCTATGCCGACAAAAGGTTTACCGCGTACTTTGCAAACCCGCGTATCTTCACTGTCTTTTTTCAATACCGCTTCGGCAACACCTCTACCGAAACTAGCGCAACCCGATAAAAAGATAGCTAACACTACCGATAAGAGTAGTAAGCCTTTTTTTAATGATGATAGTTTCATTGTTTTACTCATAAAATGGGTCAATATAATCGCATTATTGCAACAGACGGAGGGATGTGTTTTCTAATCGGGCTTTCATTCTGGAGTATGGGAACGATAAATGGTATATTTCAAACCAAGAATCGACTCGCTGTTGTGTGCTAATACTGTTCACCACAGCAAGTATTTCAACAAAAAAACCGTAACAAAATGACTGGGAGAAAAACATGGGGTTAAATTGGTTTGATGCTGCAAAAGCCAAAGAATTTGGTAATTCACTGGGCGATTTTTTTATTCAAAAAATACCCGTTAACGATAGCCAAACGATGGATGATAAACTCTTTGCGCGTAAGACTAAAAAAGTATTAGCATCCATGTCAACACAAATCGTAGAATTTAGAAGAAGCAATAGTTTAAATATCTATAAACGAGCGCAACTCAGTAATGCCTTCAAATGGACACTGAAAGAAGCTGGTTATTCTAACGAATATGTCAACGAACTGACCATGTGGTTAGTAAGACAGCTTTAGTTTGTGCCATCAATAGATAACATCCGTTATAAGGATGTTATCTATTTCATAATAACTAATCTTTCACTGCAATAATGCAGACAAAATTAAACCACTGGAAATAAGTATCCATGCGTTTAAACCCCGCCCGTTTTAATAATGAATAATCTTCATCGAGACGATACGGAATTAACACATTTTCCAAGGCTTCACGTTTACGTTGATTTTCGGTGTCAGAATAACCGCCTTGTGATTTTTTAAAGCTTAAATAATGGTCAATATATAAGCGATTAAAGTCTGAATCACTGCCGAGAATTTTTTCTGATAACAATAAAATACCGTTAGGTACTAAAGCGTTATAGCAGGTGGTCAATAATTGTTCTCTATCAATCGGGCGTACAAATTGTAATGTCCAGTTGAGAATAATCACGTTACAAGCGGGCAATGCAGGCAGATCGCTTAAATCAGCAAAATTCAAATCAATATGCGCATTGCCGACTGAGGCTGATAATTTTTCGCGGGCTTTTTCTAGCATGGGTTCAGAATTATCATAGCCAATAAACTGAACACTGGTAGGGCAATTAGGGTGTTTAGCCAAATGTTCGATGGTTGTGCCTGTTGAACAACCTAAGTCGCATACCACACCACCTTCTTCAGGCAAAAAATCCATGACCAGCTCAGCTTGAATGCGTTGAACTTCAGTATAAAAAGGTACGCTCCGTGACACCATGTTGTCAAAAACCTGAACCACACGCTCATCAAAAGCAAAATCTTCGGTTCGACCTGTTTGTAGAAATATTTTATCTTGTTCAGTCATAGTGTGTGTTATACGTTGCAGTTAAAGATACAGCGACTCTAGTGAAGAGACGTTTAATGTTGGCATTATTTTATCATCCGCACTGGGTTAAGGCACTGTTCATTTGCTATAACAGGGTTACTTACCAGAAAATGGCTTGCTTTTTATCTTTACTTCAAAGAACGTTATAATCGACTCGCCTTAATACTGACCTTTTTTATTTTATGAATTCAAACTGGAAAAACTTCCTACTCGCTAACAACGCGCACTTTAGCAGTGACACGCACATTAGCTTTCCCAATACTGACAGTGATAAGCGACTTTATCCTATTGCCCATTTAGCCGTTTTAACGGTGAGCGGCACAGAGGCGGGGCAATTTTTACAAGGGCAAATCACTTGTAATGTGCATGATGTCTCTGCCACACAAAGCAGTTTAGGGGCGATGTGTAATCCAAAAGGTCGCGCGATAACGACTTTTTTACTGGCAAAATCAGGTGATGATTTTCTGTTGGTGTTGCCTAACGAACTACTGGAAATAGTCAAAAAAAGACTGTCCATGTATGTGTTGCGTTCCAAGGTGACCTTAACGGATAGCTCTGACAGCTTGTGTTTACTGGGTTTAACGGCAACATCGAATGAAGCCTTTTTAGCCACGCATTCCGAAGATGATGGAGTGCGCATTAATATGGGCAACCGTTGTTTAATCATTGCCGATGTGAATAACGCCATCACGTTATGGTCTGAATATTCAGCGCAAGGCTTTCAAGCCACCGATTCCATGCAATGGCAGACGCTAGATATACTCTCAGGCATCCCGTGGCTAACAACAGCAACCAGCGAAGAATTTATTCCCCAAATGCTAAATCTGGATAAATTAGGCGGTATCAGTTTGACGAAAGGCTGTTACACAGGACAAGAAATTGTCGCGCGGACGCATTATCTGGGTAAAGCCAAACGCGGGTTATTTATTGCTGAATGTCAAACCGCAAACCCTGAACCCAATGCCAGTATTATTGATGCGGATGGGCAAGTGCTTGGTAACGTGTTATTAGCACAAGATGACAAATTGCTCATCGTGTTACAACTTGCCGATACCGATACCGCCCAACTACAGCTAAAAGATTATAATCAAGCCCCACTTACTTTATTGACAGTAGAACCCTCATGAATCCCCAAGCCATGTTACGTTTTCGCACCTTAGGTCTATTGACCATTTTATTTGTCTATTTGGTTATTATCGCAGGGAGTGTAGTTCGTGCCTCAGGTGCAGGTATGGGTTGCCCAGATTGGCCCACTTGTTTTGGGCAATGGATACCGCCCACTGATGAAGCGCAATTACCTGCTAATTACCACGAAATTTATGCTGAGCGCGGTTATGAAAATACTGAATTTAATCCTGTTAAGACGTGGACGGAATACGGCAACCGTTTAGTGGGCGTGACTTTGGGGTTATTAATTCTACTCATGGCGTGGAGTTCTCGTCGTTACCTTAAAACCGACAAGACAGTGTTCTTTTTAGCATTAACGACGTTGTTTTTAGTAGGATTTCAAGGCTGGCTAGGGTCAGTAGTGGTTGCCAGTAATTTGCAACCGTTTAAAATCACGTTGCACATGCTGTTGGCATTAGTCCTAGTCACCTTATTGATTTATACCGTCACCCGTTCACAACGCGATTTTTTGATGCAGCTGGATGTGAGCTTACTGCCCACTAAAGTCAAAACCTTTTTATTGGTGGCATTGGGCATGACGCTGTTACAAATTGGCATGGGGACACAAGTACGCGAAGCCGTTGATGGTATTGCTTTGGCACAAGTAGCCAGACAATTTTGGCGCGAAGATTTCCCCATTTTGTTTTACATTCACCGCTCATTTTCCTCGATTATTTTGTTTATTAATCTGGGGATAGTGTGGACGATTTTCAAAAATATCGACAAACAAAGCCCGTTATTTCGCGGTGCGTTAGCGTTAGCTGCCGTAGTGATTATAGGTATTTTAGCAGGTGTCAGTTTGGACAGATTAGGAATGCCAGCGGTCGCACAACCGATTCATTTATTAATGGCGAATTTAATTTTTGGGGTGCAGTTTTTTCTGTATCTTGGATTGAATTATGCAGGTAAAAAGACAGACTAACGCTACAACCTAGGCGCGACAAGTCGCGCCTACTTAATGATTTTTTACGCGGACTTACCTGTTCAGGAGTCGCCATGAAAATACATCAATTTAGTGCTGAAGAAGCACTCGCTAGTCTCAACAGTCGCCACGATGGTTTAATCGCCGCCGAAGTCGAACACCGCTTTAAAGAATACGGTTTAAATCAAATTGATGAAGTGCGAGGCGAATCATTGCTACTGCGCTTCATCAAAGAATTCGTACATTTTTTCGCACTCATACTCTGGTTAGCCGCTGGTTTAGCATTTTTTGCTGAATACAAGCAACCGAATGGCGGCATGGCAACATTGGGCTATGCGGTGCTGGGTGTGATTGTTATCAATGGCTTGTTTTCTTTTTGGCAACAATACCGTGCTGAACGCGCCATTACCGCGCTACAAAAATTATTACCCCATTACGTTAAAGTAGTGCGCAACGGCGAACTGGAACAAATTTTAGTCGCTAATCTTGTTCCAGGGGATGTGATTTTATTGCAAGAAGGCGATAACGTCCCTGCTGACTGTCGTTTGTTAGAAGCCTTTTCTTTACGCGTCAACAATGCCACCGTGACTGGTGAATCGTTACCGAAAGCCCGCGATGCCCTACCCTCTAACGAAGAACATTTAGAACACAGTCGCAATACGCTACTGGCAGGCACATCCATCGTTTCAGGTGAAGGCAGAGCGGTGGTATTTGCGACAGGAATGCACACTGAATTTGGCAAAATTGCCCATTTAACCCAAACCGCCGAAAAAAGCGTTTCCCCGTTACAACTGGAAATTGTTCGTCTTAGTCGTATTATTGCCGTACTTGCTGTGGGTTTGGGCGGTGTATTTTTTATCATCGGGCATAGCATGGGGCTATCATTTTGGGACAATTTTATTTTCGCCATCGGTATTATTGTTGCCAATGTCCCCGAAGGTTTATTACCTACTGTGACTTTATCACTGGCAATGGCAACGCAACGCATGGCAAAACGTAACGCGCTCATTCGTCATTTACCTTCCGTTGAAGCCTTAGGTTCAGCAACGGTGATTTGCACCGATAAAACAGGCACATTGACCGAAAATCGGATGGTCGTCAGTCAACTTTATCTGGACAAACAATTGCTGACACCAATAGCCGTGAAGCGGCAACCTGAACTGATGCAAAATCATCGGCAATTTTTTGAAGACGCGCTACTGTGCCACAACCTCAAAGAAACCATGCGCGATGGGCAATGGCAAGCCTTAGGCGATCCAATGGAAATTGCCTTAGTGCGTATGGCAAAAACCTGTTTAGGTGAAACGCTAAGCTATCCCAAAATTAATGAAGTCCCTTTTGATACTGACCGCAAGCGGCTATCAACCATACACCAAACACCTAAAGGCGTAGTCTTATACTGTAAAGGCGCGTTAGAAATGCTGTTGCCGTTATGTGACCGCGTGAAAATTGGCGCGGACATCACCACACTGAATGCAGAAGCGAAACAGGGATTCATACAGGCGCAAGAAACGATGGCAAGTAAAGGCTTACGGGTGCTGGCGTTTGCGTGGCGTGAACTCAATCAAGCGCATAACAGCGAAGCCCAAGAGCAGAATTT
>NQJH01000149.1:0-3708 GCA_002256685.1 Methylococcaceae bacterium NSP1-2
AACCACAGGCGAACGGTTGAACGAACTAGAAGACCCGTTCAAACTCTACCGTTGCCATACTATTATGAACTGCACAGATACTTGCCCTAAGGGTTTAAACCCTGCCAAAGCCATTGCGGAAATTAAAAAACTGATGATACAAAGACAGTGAACGAACTGGTAAAACTAAAGTGGCAATGTCGGCGCGGTATGAAAGAGCTGGATTTACTATTGGAAAATTATCTAGCGACGGATTATTTGTTAGCCGACACCGCTGAAAAAACGCGGTTTTCTGAATTGTTGCAATTGGAAGATGATGAATTATTGACGGTTTTGATGAACGGGGATTGGCGTGAATTTAAGCTAATGTAGCCACATCACTCCGCATAAACGTCTTTTTTAAAATTCGCGATGACACCAAACAAGGTATGTGACAAACCGGTGTACAAGAAAAATAAGTAAAGGTTTTCATCCATTTCAACGTCATTAATTTCGCCGTAAAAATACACTGAACCCAGCATTAAAGTTAGAAAAAATCCCACAAAAATAAAGATCTGAGTGTTTTTGCTGAAAAAACAATACGCACAAATAATCATCTCAGTGATAGCGATATAAATTAGGGTGATTTTGACGTTATTAATTAACTCGCCGTATAAGTCTTGGTTAAATTCAAATAAAGAATAACGATCTGATAGTGATAACAGACTACCTGCTATTAGCAACATCACTGAAATCATGAAATTGGCGACCAGTATAAATTTGATACTTTGAAACACTTTTGCTGTCATTGCTGTTATTTACCTTGTCAATATAATCCAAAAAATCCCCCTGCTAAAAATTACCTAGAAGGGGGTTATAGAGGAGTTTTAGTATTTAAATAACGAGAGAAGTCAGAAACCCTAATTAATAAATTACTAGTTAGCAGGATGTTTGTCAATATATAGCTATACAAAATATGGACAACATGTTTTTTAAGCGAGTGAAGTGAGCATTAATCACCGGTTTTGTTCTGTTTTGAATACGGTTTTTAGGTAATAATCAAAATGATAAAGATAATGGTAGTGGTTAAGATATAGCAGAAGCCGTATAAATTGATTCAAGCATAGAGTAGGTGCGAATTCATTCGCACTGTGCGGATAAATCCGCACCTACCTCATTTTATTGTGCTTTAACTATTATAGCTAGGAAGTCAAAAAACATGCTTTTTGATTCCTTTTTTCATTCAGTCACTAACGTTATGTAGGTAGGGATTAACGTTGCTCATTTCCCTATTTTGCGAATTAATTTCTAGTCTATAAAATCAAGTTTTATGTCAAACTTCGCTGAGTTATGGCGCGTTGAATTGCGTTTTCGTATCGAATAACAACTTCGCAAAATCATTGGTTGATAAGGGTTTGCTATACAGATAACCTTGATAGCTATCACAGCCCTGTTCTTTTAAAAATGCCAATTGTTCTTGTGTTTCAACGCCTTCTGCCAAGACTTTAAATCCTAGATGATGTGCCATCGCAATAATGGTTGAGGTAATCGCCATATCGCCTTGTAAAAAGGGAATATCATCAATAAAAGTTTTATCGATTTTTAAGACATCTAACGGAAAATATTTAAGATAGGCTAAAGATGAATAGCCGGTACCAAAATCATCAATGGCAAGGTGTACGCCTTGTTCATGGAGATTATTGAGAATGGACATGGCGTGTTGTTGATTGTCCATCAAGCCGCTTTCGGTAATTTCCAATTCCAGATAGCCGACTGGAAAACCGGTGTCATGCAGCACTTGAGTGACCAGCGCGTTAATGTCACCACCGCGAAATTGATGGGGCGAAACATTGACCGCCAATGTGATAGCAGGTAAGCCTGCATTCAGCCATTGCCGACCCAGTCTACAGGTTTCTCTCAGTACCCACTCACCCATAGGAATAATCAAGCCGGTTTCCTCAGCAAGGGGAATGAACTCACTCGGCATGATGTAACCTTTGATGGGATCAAGCCAACGGACTAAGGCTTCAGCACCCACAATGTGACCACTGTTAATATCAATTTGTGGTTGAAAGAAAACACATAATTCTTGCTGTTCAATCGCTTGACGTAAGCGTGATTCCAGCGCAATGCGTTCGCGGGCTTTTTGGGTTAATTCCTCAGAAAAATAAGCAAAACAACTGCGTCCTGAATCTTTAGCATGATAGAGTGCAGTATCGGCATTATCCATCAGGGTTTCCACACTATTACCGTGTTGTGGATGAAGCGCGATACCGATACTTGCACCAATATAAGTATCGTGATTTTCATAAAGCGTGAACGGTTGACTTAAGGCGTGAATAATAGCGTCAGCAACATGCGCGACGTATTCGTAGTGACCCACATCCTCCATTAATATGACAAACTCATCACCACCCCAACGCGCCACCATATCGACTTCGCGTAACTGAGCTCTAATACGCTCAGCGACTTGTAGTAATAATTCATCGCCTGCCGTATGTCCTAAGTTATCGTTCACGCTTTTAAATTTATCTAAATCCATCATTAACACAGCCATAAGGCTGCCCGTTTGATTATTCAGTTCGATGCCATGTTTAAGGCGTTCTTGTAGCAAACGGCGATTGGGTAATTCGGTTAAAGAATCATAAAATGCTAAACGGTTAATGTATTCTTCTGTGGCTTTGCGCTCGGTAATATCGGTATGCGTACCCACATAATGGCTGACTTTACCATCACTGCCAATGACGGCGGTGATCGTTAACCATTTAGGGTAAATTTCGCCATTTTTGCGTCTATCCCATATTTCGCCTTTCCATGAACCGTTGCAATTAATTTCCTCCCACATAGCTTGATAAAAATCATTATCATGGCGACCCGACTTTAGTAAATTCATCTTACGTCCTATCAATTCTTTAGCCGTATAGCCTGTCGTTTTAGCGAACGCGGCATTAATTCGTAAAATGATATTATGGGCATCGGTAATAACCATTGCCTCCTGAGATTCAAAGGCAATAGCAGCAATACGCAATTCCATTTCTGCCTGTTTGCGATTGGTAATATCCTCAACGATACAAAGATGACGAGGATTATCTTTGTTATGGAGGTGCATTGGTGCAACGGTAATATTTATCCAAACAATTGTACCATCGGGATTAATGTAACGTTTTTCCATGGAAAATCCGTTGATTTTACCCGCATTCATTAACGCCATATACTCCAAATCGGCTTGAATATCATCTGGATGAGTCATTTGCATCCAAGTAATATGCTGTAAATTATCTATTGATAAACCCGCAATGTCGGCATATTTTTGATTGGCGGTGTAAATATGTCCTGTCAACGAATCAATGACGGCAATACCCACTGGTGCTTGAGTAAATAGGTTTCTAAACAGCTCTTCACTGGCTTTTAATGTTTCTTTTATGTTTTTTCGTTCAGTAATATCACGCGATAACACAATAAAATGTGGCTCTTGTGTTGATTGCATGTATTTAACGCTCACTGACAGCTCAAACCAAAAGTCACCTTCTGGTCGGGATAGCTTAAATTGTTTGCCGATTGACCGACCTTTTTGTTGTGCCTCCTGCAACGCTGACAGGCAAACATCCGCTGCATCAGATGGTAAAATATCGGTTAATTTTTTACCTAAAAACGGTTCATGTGAGGCGATAAGTAAGCCAGAATGTGGCGCGTGGTAACGATAGTAACGTCCCTCGGTATCCACCTCGAACAACAAATCGGGAATGGCAT
>NQJH01000149.1:3727-5851 GCA_002256685.1 Methylococcaceae bacterium NSP1-2
GCAATTGGTTGCGCGTCGCCAGTATTTCACTTTCCACTAATTTGCGTTCAGTAATGTCCATGACAAAGCCATGCCATAAGGTTGAGCCATCGGCTTCGCGTTGGGGTAGCGCGTTACCCCATAACCAATATTCTGTGCCATCAGCGAATTTAAGACGATACTCGTCTTGCCACGGTGTTAAATTCTGTGCTGACGCTCTAATGCCTTCGATATGACGGGTTAAATCATCGGGATGCACGACCGCAAAAATAGCAGTGGCATCTTCGCGGACTTCTTCGGGACTCAGCCGATAAATTTTGTGTAATGCCTCATTGACATAAGGCACACAAAAATTACCATTGGCAGACATGCAAAATTGAAATACTACACTGGGTAACTGATCGGCGATTTTTTGCAAGCGTTCTGAAGCTTCTTGACGGGCTTTATCAATTTTTTTGCTACGGTCTATTTCTATTTGTAATTGCGCTGGACTGGTTAATTTTAAAGTCAGTGGAATAACCCATAACATCGCCCCCGCCGTGGTAATCGAAATAAGCGCGGTGAAGGCTTTCACATAACCTTCCAACCAATAGAGTGGTATCCAAATGGTAATAGTAGCCAGTAAATGCGTTGTGCCACAAGCGACAATGAAGACCGCAAACATGGCAATCAGCCAAGGATAGGGTAAATCTTTGCGCCGGTGGACAAAATAAGCCAGACTCAGCGGAATGAAATAATAGGACAGCGTGATCAGTAAATCAGAGGCAACGTGTAGCCACAGTAATATCGGACTCCACGATAAACAGTAGCCATGCGGCATCAAGCCTTTAAGATCAAAAAAATCAATCAACGTTTGCATGAGGTGGAGGTATTGTCGGGTTGATTTATATACATTATCAGCATTTTATCACTATAAAACAGGGCATCGCGCCGTACTTAACAAGCTTGTTGTTATTTAGGTGCTGTTAAGTGACCCGCTTTGGCAAGTCAAGTAACAACTTTGCAAAATCACTGGCTGATAAGGCGTTACTATAAAAACAACCTTGATACCGATCACAACCCTGTTCGCGTAAAAATGCCAGTTGTTCGGAAGTATCTACTCCTTCGGCTAACACTTTAAAGCCTAAATGATGTGCCATATCAATAATGGTCGAGGTAATCGCAGCATCGTCTTGTGAAAAAGAAATATTTTTAATAAAGGTTTTATCGATTTTTAAAAAATCGATAGGAAAATATTTAAGACTAGCCAGCGATGAATAACCAATACCAAAATCATCAATGGCAAGATGCACGCTTTGTTCATTGAGGCTATTGAGTACGGATAGTGCGTGTTCTTTATTACCCATTAAACCAGTTTCGGTAATTTCCAAGCCTAAATAGTCAGCAGGAAAGCCTGTGTCATCAAGCACCTCTGTCACCAGCTCCTTCATATCACAATGGCAAAATTGATAGGACGAGATATTAACCGCTAGAGTGACAACGGGTAAGTCTTCATTCAGCCATTGCCGTCCTAACTTGCAAGTTTCTCGCAACGCCCATTTACTAATGGCGACATACGTTTCTGTTTCTTCATCAAGGGCGATATGATCCTTAATCATAACGCGACAATCTTTAACAGGGTCATCCCAGTACACTAAGGCTTCAGCACCGACCAGCTGACCGCTACTGATCTCAATCTGGGGCTGAAAATAAATACCCAATTCTTGCTGTTCGATAGCACTGCGTAAACGGTGTTCCAAAGCAAGACGTTCGTGAGTTTTTTGCGTGAGTGCTTCAGAAAAATAGGCAAAACAACCGCGTCCTTGGTCTTTAGCGTAATACAGTGCGGCATCGGCGTTATCCATTAAGGTTTCTACACTGCTGCCGTGGCGTGGACAAATGCCTATGCCTATGGTCGCACCAATAAAAACCTCATGACTTTGGTACAGCGTAAACGGTTGACTTAGCGTATCAATAATTGATTGTGCAACATGGGCAACGTGTTCATATTGATCGACATTCTCCAATAGAATGACAAATTCATCGCCGCCTAAACGCGCCACCATATCAACTTCACGCAAGCGGGCTTTAACACGCTCGGCAACTTGTTGTAATAGTTCATCACCGGCTGCATGACCCAAGGTATCGTTAACGGCTTTAAATCTA
>NQJH01000149.1:5890-14613 GCA_002256685.1 Methylococcaceae bacterium NSP1-2
GCCGGTCCGATGATTAAGTTCGATACCATGTTTAAGGCGTTCTTGTAGCAGTCGGCGATTGGGTAATTGAGTTAGCGCATCATAAAACGCGAGTCGGTGAATGTATTCTTCCATCGCTTTACGCTCAGTAATATCACTCATGGTTGCGACATAATGCGTCACCGTATTGTTACTGACTTTTACGGCGGTAATACTTAGTTGTTCTGGATAGACTTCGCCATTTTTACGCTGATTCCATATTTCGCCTTGCCACACACCGGTGTTATGAATACTTTGCCACATTGCATCATAAAATTCTTTATCATGCCGTCCTGAATACAATAAACGCGGGGTTTGACCAATGACATCAGCCGCACTGTAGCCAGTAATCAGAGTAAACGCCTTATTAATCTTAAGAATCACTTTATTAGTATCGGTAATGAACATGCCTTCTTGCGATTCAAACACGGTGGCAGCAATGCGCAATTCCATTTCTGCTTGTTTGCGTTCAGTGATGTCTCTGTTACTTATGCGTCTACCAAAGGAATTAGCCTTATCATCAAAAATAGGTCTACACAAATGACTAATATAAGCAACAGAGCCATCTTTTTTTATTATTCTAAAATCAAGCTCCGCCTCATCATGTATTTGCTCAAAGAAATGTGCCTTTCCCACATGGTTATCCCATAATTTTTCATCTTCTGGATGTATTATCTTTTTCAGGAGTGCATTATCTGCTAAAAATTCTTCCGCCTTATAGCCGCTTATTTTTTCGCATGAAGGCGACATATAAATTATTTGGCGGTCTTTCCCCACCCAGTATTCCCAATCGTAAGCAAAATCGGCAACTGTTTTAAATTTAATTTCGCTTTCTTTCAAGGCGTGTTCCATGCGCTTGCGTTCGGTTATGTTTTCATGACTAACAACAACACCTCGCTTTGAGCCTTGCAGTGGTGATACCGTCATATGAAACCAACGTTTTTCACTGGCTGAATGACAGGAATATTCAGTGTGATAATATTGTGCTGTACCCGCTAATACCGCCATAATGCCGTGCAGAACGTCTGCTGCTTCTTCGGCGTTATCGTGACCAATGGCGTTTTCACACACATTTAAGTAGTTATAAAAGACGAAATTGTGACTGGTTTCTGGCAAAGCATTTTGTTCGGCAAATTGTTGCCATGCTTTATTAACCATAATAATAGTTCCCTGACCGTCTAATACGGCAATCTGTGTGCTCAGTGAGTCAAGAATGCTGGCAATAAAGACTTTACTGGCTTTCAACGCTTCTTCTATTTGTTTGCGTTCGGTAATATCAATACAAGAGCCGATATAACCTAAAAAAGTACCATCATCGGCAAAACGTGGCGTTCCTGTATTGAGTAACCAGCGGTATTCATCATCATAACGGCGTAAACGATATTCCATTTTAAACGGCAACCTAGCATCAAATGCCGTGATGTAGGTGTCCACACAGTGTTGAAAATCGTCTGGGTGTACGCCTTCTGTCCAACCATTACCCTGTTCTTGTGCTAAAGTGCGTCCCGTAAAATCCAGCCAGACTTGATTGAATTGATAACAAAGCTTGTCGATACCTGATAGCCAGATTAGCACGGGAGCAGAATCGGCAAGTAAGCGAAAACGGCTTTCACTTTCTTGTAATTGACTGGTTAACCTCGCTGCAATGTTAGCGGCATTGATGCGGGTGCTGAGATAAGAGCGCGATAATAAAAATAATAAAATGCTGATTAATACGCCCGTACCTAACGTAATCCACGCCTTGCTATAATCTAAGCCGTTAATCCCCCTTATTTGTTCAAACTGTAATGTCCAAACCGTCCCGTTAAAATCGTTGATTAGTTTAACTAATGATCTGTGATGCGTGCTTTCAGTGTCAGGGTGATTGGCATTATTGTCGTATAAGAGATGATCTACTTGCGTGTCATAACCATCATAAACCCTTAGACGCACTTGAGTTGAGTCAGACTGTTGAGTTAATGACACGGTGTTATTTAACAAATCAGCCATACGAAATGGACTGTAAACAGGCGCGTACATCAACGTACCTGCTTGAACATCTTGATCAGTTTCTTGCTGTAAGGTCACTCGTCCGGATAAAGCGACGATATTTTCATCACGCGCTCGCTCCATTGCCGCACGGCGCACTGGTTCGGAATACATGTCATAACCAAACGCGCGTAAGTTACGATCACTAAAGGGTTCTAAAAAAATAATGGAGGTGTAAGCCTCGCGTTCGCCTTCAGGTCGCACTTTATAATTAGGAAAACCGTCAGCACGAATCCGCGCTTGATGCGCTGATAATTGCGTAGCGGGAATCCATAATGAAAAACCTAAACCTTGAATACCGTTGAAATGATCACCGATACGCAAACGTTTCACATAAGCTGACCATTCTTGCCGCGTTATTTTTTTTGATGCGTCAAACAGGGCTGCACCACCCAATAAAGTTTGTTCATGGGCTTTTAGACGTGCGGTTATTTTTAGTTGAGTTTCTTCGCAATGTGCGACAAATTCTTGGTAGGCGAGGGTATCGATGTCGAATTTCATCCAATAGCTAACCCCGCAAGAGCCAGCTAGCCCTAGCAATAAAACGAGCCAAGTAAGAATTTTATAAATGGGATTTAGCAACACGCCACCTGAGAAGTGAATTTAATTTACACATATCGTTGCATCAATTAACAACTGCTCAAAATCGCTTGCTGACAGAGCTTTACTGTACAAATAACCTTGATAACTATCACAGCCCTGTGCCTTTAAAAATGCCAGTTGTTCTGGCGTTTCCACACCTTCCGCCAAGACTTTAAAACCTAAGTGATGCGCCATCGCAATAATGGTCGATGTAATAGCCATATCACCTTGTAAAAACGGAATATCATCAATAAAGGTTTTATCGATTTTTAACACATCGACGGGGAAATATTTAAGAGAAGCCAATGATGAATAGCCGGTGCCAAAATCATCAATAGCAAGGCGTACCCCTTGGTTATGCAGATCATTAAGAATAGAGGTCGCGTGTTGTTGATTTTCCATCAATCCCATTTCAGTGATTTCTAATTCCAAAGAACTCGCAGGAAAGCCCGTGTCATGCAGAACTTGAGCCACCAGACTACTCATGTCACAACGGCGAAATTGATAGGGCGACACATGAACAGCCAACGACACGGCGGGTAAGCCCTGATTCAGCCATTGCCGTCCCAGTTTGCAGGTTTCTCGCAATACCCATTCACCGATGGTGATAATTAACCCAGTTTGTTCAGCAAGGGCGATAAAATTTTTGGGTGTCAGACAACCATTAATAGGGTCATACCAACGCACTAAGGCTTCAGCACCGACAATTTGACCACTGTTAATATCAATTTGCGGTTGAAAATAAACGCGCAATTCTTGTTGATCAATCGCGCGGCGTAAGCGTGATTCTAGCGCAATGCGTTCATGGGCTTTTTGAGTTAATGCTTCGGAAAAATAGGCAAAACAACCACGTCCATTATCTTTAGCATGGTATAGCGCGGTATCGGCATTATCCATCAAGGCTTCCACGGTGTCGCCGTGTTGTGGGTGGAGACTAATACCAATACTGGTACCGATATATACCTCATGACTTTGGCACAGCGTGAATGGTTGACTTAAGGCATAAATAATATCGTCGGCAACACGGGCAACATGCTCATAGTGGGTCACTTCTTCGATTAAGACTACAAACTCATCACCGCCTAAACGCGCAACCATATCGACTGCACGCAAACGGACTTTAATACGTTCAGCGACTTGTTGTAATAATTCGTCACCTGCTGCATGACCTAAAGTATCATTAACCGCTTTAAATTTATCTAAATCTAGCATTAACACCGCCATTTGACTGCCGGTTCGATGATTAACCTCGATACCGTGTTTAAGACGTTCTTGTAACAAGCGACGGTTAGGTAATTGGGTTAAGTAGTCATAAAATGCCAACTGGTTAATGTGTTCCTCGATGGTTTTGCGCTCAGTAATATCGGTAATCGTACCCACATAGCCTGAAATATTGCCCGCCTCATCGTAGATTGCTGTCGCCAATCCATACACCCAAGTAATTTTTCCGCTCGGTTGTTGAAAACGGTATTCAAGCGCAAATTGCCGTTGTTCAGACACCGCTGCTGCCCATTCTTTGTACACTGTTTCCCTGTCATCCGCCATAATGGCGGTAGACCATCCTGCTCCTTTTGCTTGGTCACTGTTCATGCCAATAATTTCGCAGCCCTTAGGATTGACAAAAATGCAATTTCCTTCTGTATCCATCCGATAAATACCGACAGGGTTAATTTGTGCCAGTAATTGAAAAAAGTTTTCACTTTCGCGTAATTGTTCTTCTAAGCGTTTTAATTTAGTAATATCAGTGTGCGTACCACTCATGCGGGTTGGCTTGCCGTTAGTATCGCGCTGTACAATACTGGCATGGTCTAATACCCATTTGATGCTACCGTCTTTATGCAACATACGGTATTCCATTTCGTGATACGCGGTGCGACCTTCTAACGCGTTACAAATAGATTGCCACGCTTTCTCACGATCATCAGGGTGAATAAAATCTTCCCATTGTTGGGTGGATTGTTGAATTTCTTCATGCGTGTAGCCCAGCATTTCTGCCCAAATTTCATTGCGCTGCACTTCATTGGTAACAATATTCCAATCCCAAAAACCTAAATAACCGCCTTCTAATACCAGTTGCAGTTGCTCTTTATTTTTGTGTAATTGTTGCTCAGCTAATTTGCGTTCGGTAATATCCTGAACCATACCCACTTGCTGAAGCGGATTACGCTTAGCATCGTAAAAATTATGTTCCCACGCCGCTACCCAGCGCATCTCACCATCATTCGGACGAATAATTCGATATTCTATCGAAGGAAATTTTTCGTGATTATTAACGGTTTGATGATAATAATTCAGCACCCGCTCGACATCTTCACAATAAATAATATGTTGCCAGTTATCAAAATTTCGAATGAACTGACTATCTATACCGAAAATCTCATCAAATAGGCTGTCGTTTGTCCACGTTCTAGTCGGCGAATCAGTAACATAATGCCCCATCCGTGCGGCGCGTTGGGCAGTATGCAACAGTGCTTGGCTATCAAGTAACGCATTTTCGACCCGCTTACGCTCCGCCAATAGCGCGGCTATACATTGTCCCGTTAATAGGATGCTCAGCAAGTAGATATTTAAATCTAACAGTAAAACCGTACCATCATAGACAAATACGCCTTTCATTTGTTTGGTAACCAATAAAGCCGTTACCGCAAGAATTAAAGTTGCCAAATTCACCATCGCCATACCGCCTTTAACGGCGATTAAAATCAATAAGGGAATAGTGATAGCAAACGTGATGCCGATGCCACTGAATGAATGGTTGGTGAAAATAATATTGCTAGCAGGAATAATCAGCAGCGTTAGCCATGACGCATTTTGTAATGTTTTCTTGATGCGACCTTGACTACTAAAAAGACACAGTAATAACGGCGTTATTAAAACTTGCCCTAGTGCATTACCAAACCACCATGAAAACCAAGACGTGCTTAATTGCGCTGTCTGAATAACGCCGCCCCACCATAGCAACAAATTACCCAAAGTGGCACTGAATGGTTGCAGTATCAGAAAAATTAACAGCAACAACCCTAAGACATCCCGCAGTGTCAGAAGGCTAGGTTGTAGTGCAAAACGGTGAAATAGTATGGCACCGATAACGGCTTCAAGGCTGTTGATTATTGATACGCCTAATGCCAATTGCCAAGCCAAACCGTTATATAAAGCAAGCACTAACTGACCCAAGAAAACGCCCATCCATAGTCGAGTACCCAATAAAATAACCGCCGCTAACGCGAAACCTTCAGCGGTAAAAACAACGAGAGTAACGATATTATGAGCAACAGATAACGAAAAACTAGCTTGCCCCGCTACAAAATATAGCCCTGCCAATAGCAGAATTTGAAGGACAGAGAGCCATGAGTTTTTAACGAGTGTACCGCTTTGTGTCATATAACAATTGGAATGATTTTCGAAGTAAGGAAGCGTACTAAATTCAGCGGAAAATATAATTTTTCACAAATAGCGAGCTCTGAAAAATTTCCGTGTAGCTAATGTAACGATTTTAAAAAAAATAGCCACTTTATTAACCACAAAAAATTTTGCTAATTTTTTTGACAGGTTTGATGAGCAGAGAACTGTCGCATAATTGTCATAAAAACGTCATCATGATTTAACATTATGTCATCACAATAACCCCATCAAACATTTATTTGAGGGGTTAACGTCATGCGTAAATTACTATTCAAAAATAACGGGGCTAATCCCAAAAATGCGATATTAGTATCGGCAACGCTTACACTCTATAGCTTGTTGATAACGGGGATGGTTGAGTTACTTGCTAATGAAATACTATTACATTATTAACGAAATGTTACACACTGTCATCATCGTAGAGACGTTGCAGTGCAATGTTTCTACGGCTTGGTTATTGGCACTAACGGAATGTGATAGCTTTCCATAATGGCTTGAATTTCAGCCGCATTTTCAGTAATCAGCTTATCCAGTATTTCTTTGCGTTCTTTATCCGGTTTACGCACCCCCATAGCCATTGCAAAATCAAATTTTATATCGGGTGTCGATTGCATCGGAATAACCGTGTAGCTATTTTCAGGGCTTTGCGCGATGACATAAGCCGCCATCGGTCCCCATAAAATTACCATATCAATTTTTTTGGCTTTTAAATCGGTGTCTATTTGCATAGCGGCATTATTTTCACTGTCGCCCGACATGGATTGATAAGACACGCCTTGATCCAGTAAACCATTTTTTTGTAACCACGTTGTGCCTGGTCCTCTATCAAACATGGCTATTTTTAACGCCTCTTGTTTTTGTAAGGGCAGAGTGGTCAGTTGGTTTGCGTCTTTAATGTCATCCCAGCCACGTCCTTTGGCAATCAGTAAAACGTAAGTGGATTGATAATAAGGTGCGGTGTTTAATGTTAAATCATAGCCATCCGGCACACCCATCACCACATCACATTTAAAATCTTTGCTATCAACTTCCCTCTCGTTGATGGGGGCAGTTAGCGTATTGCGAATAAAGCCTATGCGTTGAGCGAACCAAGTATATTCAAGCGTCTGCCCCAATTTTTTCCCAGTTTTTTAGCAAACAAGTCAGCAATTTTATTCTCAAAGCCGTCTTGTTTTTCGGTGGAATAGGGCGGGTTTAACGGATCAGCGCAGACTTTAAATTTTTCCTCAGCATGAGCGGTAAAAATAGCGGTAGCCAAGCATAAGCCAGTAACGAGCGGTGTAAATTTCATTCGTATTTCCTTAAAATTCTTCAATAAAGGTGTTTTCTATCGGCGTTTGCACATAATGCTTTTTCTCGTCCCAGAAATAATAATAGCCTTTATCGGTGGTGGTCACTTTGCCATTTTTGATAGTCCACGTTTTCACCGTAGAACCGTTTGCATAAGTGACCAGATAATTACCATCTAAAAATTCAACCATTTTTCTGGATAATTGGTTTTGTTGATCTTGTGTACAGCCCGCGAGTAAAGCCAGTAGCACGAATAACAGAAGTTGTTTTTTCATAAATTTTGAGTCAGCGTGAGAGATTGTGCAGTGGGAAAAGTATAGCATCGAGCTGATACATGATAAATTGATTACTCAATAATAAAAAAATCTCGCCAGTACCATAACAAAGCGGATAAAGCGGAGGAAGCAACAATGATTAGATTGTCGTATGCCAGTACCACCACTCATGATTGGACACCTGATGAATTATTAACTTTATTGACTGAATGCCAGACCAATAACGTGGCAAATAACATCACAGGCATTTTACTGTATGCCCATGAAACTTTTTTCCAAGTCTTAGAAGGTGAAGAGGCGACGGTTCATAAAGTGTATGAGACGATAAAAAAAGACAAGCGTCATAAAGACTGCACTATTATTGAAACACTGAACATTCAAGAACGTGATTTTCCCTATTGGAGCATGGGTTTTGAAAAAATAGATGCAACTGATTTGCACAATATTAACGGACTGAATGATTTTTTTGAAAAGGACTTTACTCCCTCTGGTTTTGCGTCTCATAAAAATATCGTTGCCCCTTTATTAGCGCATTTGCGTAGTAAGCTGATTAAACAAATCAGTACGTCTACGCATGAAGAATTGCCAATGACTCATGAAGACCCGTTTATACAGTTTTTACACCGTACCATCCGGGCAGGTGTTAAGTTCATGGCGTTGTTGATGGTGGTGGTGATTTTATTTGGTATTATCGATATTGTTTTTGTGTTGTATGAAAAATTAATTGATCCCCCTATTTTTCAATTATCGATTAATGAATTATTAGAAACCTTTGGCGCGTTTATGGCGGTGTTAATCGCCATCGAAATTTTTCTGAACATTACCCTGTACATTAGAAGTGATGTGATTCCTGTTAAGCTGGTGGTAGCAACCGCATTAATGGCGATTGCTCGAAAAATTATCGTCTTTGATTATAAACATTTGATTATAAACACTTAGACCCTGAATATGTCAGTGCATCCGCATTGGTGGTATTGGCATTGGGCGTTACTTATTGGCTGGTACAAAAACATGACTAAGTTAAAAATCCCTGTTGGTATCAGTAGTTGCTTACTGGGCGACAACGTGCGTTTTGATGGTGGGCATAAACGGGATGCTTATATTGTCGGCACTCTGTCACACTATTTT
>NQJH01000150.1 GCA_002256685.1 Methylococcaceae bacterium NSP1-2
CTGACAAGAAAAATCCAGGTGTCAATTTTACTTCACCCGGTGCGGGTGTGGTGAAATCAATTCATCGCGGTGCTAAACGCGTTTTGCAATCGGTTGTTATTGAACTACATGGTTCTGCACAAGAAACCTTTGCTAAATACAACGAAGCTGATTTAGCCAGTTTAACCGCACAACAAGTGCAAGAAAATTTATTAGCGTCAGGTTTGTGGACAGCATTACGCACGCGTCCTTACGGTAAAATTCCAGCGGTAGACAGCAAACCTGCGTCTATTTTTGTGACTGCAATGGATACGCGTCCGTTAGCGGCTGATCCAGAATTTATCATCAAAGAACGTGCGGATGATTTTGCCAATGGCTTAAAAGTTATTGCAAAATTAACCGATGGCAAAACTTATCTTTGCAAAAAGACAGGTGATGAAATTGCGACAGGCAATGCGCCTGTTACCGTAGCTGAATTCAGTGGCCCTCATCCTGCGGGTTTGCCAAGTACACATATTCATTTTATTGAGCCTGTCACAGTGGCAGAGTTTAGTGGTCCTCATCCTGCGGGTTTACCCAGTACGCATATTCATTTTATTGATCCTGTCAATATTCATAAATTTGTTTGGCATATTGATTATCAAGCGGTTATTGCGATTGGTGCATTATTTACCACAGGGCATTTAAACGTTGAGCGTGTTATTTCATTAGCAGGTCCTACGGTTAAAAATCCACGTTTACTGCGTACTCGCGTTGGTGCAAATACCGATGAATTAGTCGCTGGTGAATTAGCCGATGATATTGAAAGTCGAGTAATTTCAGGTTCAGTGTTATACGGGCATACGGCAAGCGATTGGTCGGCTTATTTAGGCTGTTATGATTTACAAGTATCAGCGTTACAAGAAGGTCGTGAGCGTGAATTTTTCGGCTGGATAGTGGCAGGTAAAAATAAGTATTCAGCATTGAATGTTTATACGTCCAGTGTTGATAAAAAACACAATCGTTTATTCCCGCTAACGACCGATAAAAATGGCAGTAATCGTGCGATTGTACCTGTGGGCATTTATGAAACAGTCATGCCGATGGATATTTTACCAACACCTTTATTGAAAGCTTTGATAGTCGGTGATTCTGACCAAGCGCAATTATTAGGTTGTTTGGAACTGGATGACGAAGATATGTCCTTATTTACCTTTGTTGATCCGGGTAAACATGATTTCGCCCCTGTCCTGCGTGCGAATTTAATTAAAATTGAGAAGGAGGGCTAATGTCGGCTAGAAAATTCTTAGACAGCATAGAGCCGCATTTTACCAAAGGCGGTAAATTGGAAAAGTATTACGGTCTCTATGAGATGGTCGATACGTTCATTTATACCCCCGCTGATGTGACACGCGGCACGACTCATGTTCGTGACGGTAATGATTTAAAACGCACCATGACGTTTGTTGTGATTGCGACGTTTTTTTGTATTTTAATGGCGGTTTATAACACCGGTTATCAAGCTAATTTGGCAATGGCAGAAATGCACGTTGATAAGATTGCTAACTGGCGCAGTATTCCGATGACGATGTTTGGTTACAATCCGTCTAACCCATTATCTTGTATCGCGCATGGTGCATTATATTTCCTACCTATCTACGCTGTTACATTGGCGGTTGGTGGTGTATGGGAAGTATTGTTTGCGACCGTTCGTGGTCACGAAGTCAACGAAGGCTTTTTAGTGTCTTCAATGTTGTACACATTGATTATGCCACCCGATATGCCTTTATGGCAGGTCGCTTTAGGTATTTCTTTCGGTATTGTTATCGGTAAAGAAGTTTTCGGTGGTACAGGTAAAAACTTTTTAAATCCTGCCTTAAGCGGACGGGCATTTTTATACTTTGCTTATCCAGCGTCTATTTCTGGCGATGCAGTCTGGGTTGCCGTTGATGGTTATACCGCAGCAACGCCTTTAGGCTTAGCAGCTAACGGCGGTATGGAAGCGATTTACAATGCGCATTACAGCTGGATGCAAACCTTCTTTGGTTTTGAACCCGGTTGTTTAGGTGAAACCTCTACCCTCGCTATTTTGATTGGCGCAGCATTCTTGCTGTACACCCGCGTTGCATCGTATCGCATCATGGGCGGTGTGTTTGCAGGCATGGTCGCTACCTCATTATTATTCAATTACATTGGCAGTGATACTAATCACATGTTTGCGTTACCTTGGTATTGGCACTTAACTGTCGGCGGTTTCGCGTTCGGTATGGTGTACATGGCAACTGACCCTGTCAGTGCGGCGATGACTAACACAGGTCGTTGGATATTTGGCGCGTTAGTCGGTGGTATGACGGTATTAATCCGCGTGGTTAATCCTGCCTTCCCAGAAGGCATTATGCTGGCAATTTTATTTTCCAATATGTTTGCCCCGACTATCGATTACTTTGTCATGCAAGCAAATATCAGAAGAAGGATAAAACGCCATGCCTAATTGCCAACACCTTGAAAAAATTTGCTCAAAACTTGAAGAATATGAGCAATATCGAAAATTCAGAGCTTATTGCCAAAAAGTTTTAGCGTTAAGCAACGATAACTTAGAAAAAACCATCGCCATTGCGGTTGCACTGTGTTTAGTGTGCGCAGTATTGGTGTCATTGGCAGCTGTCGCTTTAAAACCGTTGCAAGTCAGTAACAAAGAACTGGACATGAAGAAAAATATTCTCGATGTTGCAGGTTTGTTACAGGCGGACAGTGATATTGAAAAAGTATTTGCTACGCAAATTGAAGCCAAACTGGTTGATTTAGAAACAGGCGAGTATGCCGAAGGCAATGCTAACGAATACGATCAACGCAAAGCGGCAAAAGACCCCGCGCAAAGCATCGCTATTCCTAAAGAAAAAGACATTGCCCATATTCGTGTTAAAGCGAAACTGGCTAAAGTCTATTTAGTGAAAGACGGCAATACTACCAAATCCATTATTTTACCCGTCAGTGGTTATGGTTTATGGTCAACTTTATACGGCTTCTTAGCGTTAGATGCTGACGGTCAAACCGTACAAAGCATCAACTTCTATGACCAAGCAGAAACTCCAGGATTAGGCGGCGAAGTCGTTAATCCAAAATGGCGTGCATTGTGGAAAGGTAAAAAAGTCTATGCCGAAGCTGACCAAGCCTCTTTAGAAAAAGGGCTGATTGAAGAAGCGGAGAAAGGCGAGCCTGCGCTTGCTTTAATCAAAGGCACAGTGGACACCTCTAAACCCGGCTCACAATACCAAGTAGACGGTTTAGCAGGTGCATCATTAACCAGTACAGGCGTAACTAACTTGGTTAGATACTGGATGAGCAAAGAAGGCTTTGCGACTTATTTGTCCAAAGTCAGAACGGTTGCGGAGAAAAAATTATGAGCGCAATTTTAAATGATGAAACAAAAAAAGTATTAGTCGAACCGTTAGTAACCAACAACCCCATCACGTTACAAGTATTGGGTATTTGTTCAGCGTTAGCGGTGACATCACAAATGTCAACTTCGCTGATTATGGCGTTAGCGTTGACCTTAGTAACCGCGTGTTCTAGTGCGGCGATTTCTGCGATTCGTAACCATATTCCGAGCAGCATTCGGATTATCGTACAGATGACCATCATCGCGTCATTAGTAATTGTGGTTGACCAATGCTTGAAAGCTTTTGCCTATGACGTGAGCAAACAACTGTCGGTATTCGTTGGTTTGATTATCACCAACTGTATCGTAATGGGTCGTGCTGAAGCATACGCCATGAAAAATCCACCACTGGAAAGTTTCATGGACGGTATCGGTAACGGTGCAGGTTACAGTTTGATCTTAATCATCGTGGCATTTTTTAGAGAAACTTTAGGTTCAGGTAAATTACTGGGCATTGAAGTGTTTAAATTAACCAAAGATGGCGGCTGGTATGATCCTAACGGCTTAATGCTATTGCCACCGAGTGCGTTTTTTATCATTGGTATGATTATTTGGGCTGTCCGTCAATGGAAACCTGTTCAACGCGAAACCGTTGAATTCAAAATTATGTCGATTGCTCATGGTGAAGGAGGGCATCACTAATGGAAAACTATATTAGTTTATTTGTTAAAGCGGTTTTCATTGAAAACCTCGCCTTGTCCTTCTTTTTGGGCATGTGTACATTCATTGCGGTATCGAAAAAAATCTCTACCGCAATGGGCTTGGGTATCGCGGTCATGGTTGTACAATCCATTACCGTCCCTGCCAACAACATTGTTTACCACGCACTATTAAAAGAAGACGCACTTTCATGGATGGGCATTACTGGCGTTGATTTAAGCTTTTTAGCCTTATTAAGCTGTATCGGTATGATTGCGGCATTAGTGCAAATTTTGGAAATGATTTTAGATAAATTCTTTCCTGCGTTATACCAAGCCTTAGGCATCTTCTTACCGTTAATCACCGTAAACTGCGCCATCTTAGGCGGTAGTTTATTCATGATTGAACGTGACTATAACTTAGGTGAAAGTGTCACTTACGGCGTAGGCAGTGGTTTAGGTTGGGCATTAGCCATCACTGTTATGGCAGGTGTGCGCGAAAAACTCAAATACAGTGATATACCTGCGGGCTTACAAGGTCTAGGAATCACCTTTATAACTGCGGGTCTGATGTCGCTTGGCTTCATGGCTTTCTCTGGAATCCAACTTTAGGAAGGGTGTGTAATGCTGGAAATTCTATTAGGGATACTTATTTTCACGGGACTTGTGATTGCCTTGGTATTTGTCATTATCGGCGCGAAAAGTAAACTGGTTGCCGAAGGTGATGTTGAAATCATCATCAATGGCGAAAAGACAATTCATGTTCCTTCAGGATCAAAACTACTGACTGCGCTAGCAGATAACGGCTTGTTCGTCTCTTCTGCTTGCGGCGGCGGTGGTACTTGTGGTCAATGTAAAGTAAAAGTAAAGTCAGGCGGTGGCGAAATTCTACCGACTGAATTAGGTCATATCACTAAACGTGAAGCGGCACACGGTGAGCGTTTATCGTGTCAAGTGTCTGTTAAAAACGATATGGTCGTTGAAGTTGAAGAATCTGTTTTTGGTGTCAAAAAATGGGAATGTACCGTTAAGTCTAACGACAACGTAGCAACTTTCATTAAAGAATTAGTGTTGCAATTGCCTGAAGGCGAAGCGATTAATTATCGCGCAGGTGGTTACATTCAAATTGAATGTCCACCGCATGTTGCTAAATACGCAGACTTTGATATTGCAGAACGTTTCCATGAAGACTGGGATAAATTCAATATTTGGCGTTATGTGTCAACGGTGAAAGAACCGACTTTACGCGCATACTCAATGGCTTCTTATCCAGAAGAAAAAGAAATCATGTTAAACGTGCGTATTGCAACGCCACCACCGCGTGCGGATGAAAGCGTTCCCCCCGGTATCATGTCATCGTTCATTTTTAACCTGAAACCAGGTGACAAAGTGCTGGTATCAGGTCCTTATGGTGAATTCTTCGCCAAAGAAACCAATGCTGAAATGGTATTTGTCGGCGGTGGTGCAGGTGCAGGTATGGCACCGATGCGTTCACACATCTTCGACCAACTCAGAAGATTGAAATCAAAACGCAAAATGTCGTTCTGGTACGGTGCGCGTAGCAAACGCGAAATGTTCTATGTTGAAGATTTCGATATGTTAGCGCGGGAAAATGACAACTTTGAATGGCACGTCGCCTTGTCTGATCCATTACCCGACGACAACTGGGAAGGCTACACAGGCTTTATTCACAACGTGTTGTTTGAAGAATATCTAAAAAATCATCCAGCACCCGAAGATTGTGAATTCTATATGTGCGGGCCACCGATGATGAACGCCGCTGTTATCAAGATGTTATTGGATAACGGCGTTGAGCCAGAAAACATCATGCTTGATGATTTTGGTGGTTAAAGTCGGAGTTCAAACCTAGGTTTGTGCTTTTTGAAACGAGGAGATAGGTGTGAGCCTACTCCTCGTTTTTTGTTTGTGGCAGACTTGTTGCAAACTGGTGAATT
>NQJH01000151.1 GCA_002256685.1 Methylococcaceae bacterium NSP1-2
TATTGCCTTAGCAAAAAATAAAAAAATCCGCTTGAACCGTGTGCGTGAAATTGCCAAAATTTTAGCGGCAGTCAAACAACAGCCGCCACGTTCGGCGAGTGATTGGCTTGCTTATGTTGCGGAAAACTATGCTGAACAGCCCAACAATCCGTGGGTTTCTGTGTTACAAAACAGCTTAAAACTGTGGCAACAAGAAACCAACGATATAGAGATGCCCGCCAACATGACGTGCGAATTTATTTATGAAATTCTGCATGAATTGCAAAGCGACTGCCGCTTAGGACAAGGCGTATTTTTAAGCACCATGCACTCCGCTAAGGGCATGGAGTTTACGCATGTTATTATTCTCGATGGTGATTGGAGCAAAGACGAACGCGAAGAACAACGGCGGTTATTATATGTCGCCATGACTCGCGCTAAAGAAACTTTATGTTTACTGCATGGTGAAAATGTACGCCATTCGTTTTTACATGAAATTAATGGCGATTGTGTGGTGGAACGTCTTGCCACTAATACCGCAATCCGCACTACACCGCTGCATTACGCGCTATTGGGTTTGGAGGATTTATATTTGGATTATGCCGCTCGCTTTGTGACTGATGACCCTATACACCACGCTTTAGCCACTTTGCAAACAGGTGATTTTCTCACTATTAAAAATCATCAAGACAAGCTGGTACTGTGTCATAGTGACATCATAGTCGCCCAACTTTCTACGAAAGCCAGTAGCGAATGGCGTGATAAATTACCACATATTCAAACCGTAAAAATCATTGCCCTGCTACAACGCACTATTGATGACAGTGATGAAAAGTACCGCGCACGCTGCAAAACTGACCAATGGGAATTACCGCTAGTGGAATTTCGTTATGCCGAATAACCGTGATGTTTAAACAATTCGGATTTGAATTACAGGCGTACAAACCTAGGTTTGTACGCCGTTACCCTTGTTTAAATTGGTGAATTAATCGCCGATCTTTCTTGTTAGGTTTGTGTTCTGGTGCGGTAAAACCTGACAATGCGCGTTGTTCACGTTGTACCAAAATTTGTTGCTCACGCTTAGCCAGACTTTCTGCATCTTCTTGGTACATTAATACCGCGTCTTTCGCAGGACGGCGTTGTGCGCTGAGTGCGGTAATGGTTATTTGCCAGCGCAATCCGTCTTTAGTGATAGACAACACCGCGCCGACTTTTACTTCTTTGCTGGGTTTAACGCGCTGTTCATTAACGTGAACTTTACCGCCGCCTATCGCTTCAGCAGCGAGCGAGCGGGTTTTAAAAAACCGCGCTGCCCATAACCATTTATCTAAGCGTAGTGCGTCAAGTTCAGACTGCGCCATGAGTCTCTGTTTGTTTTTTCAGCCCTTTAGGTAAAGAAAACACCACTTTTTCTTCGATACCTTGAATTTCAATAGTTGATTTACCACCCCATGCTTTTAACTGCTCTATCACTTCTTGTACTAACACTTCTGGCGCGGACGCTCCAGCAGTCACACCCACCGTATTGACACCCTCAAACCATTCTTTCTGCATATCTTGTGCAGTATCAATGAGATAGGCTGTTCTACCTAATTGTTCGGCAATTTCACGCAGACGATTCGAGTTTGAACTATTCGGTGAACCGACCACCAGTATAATTTCTGCCGATTTAGCCAAATCATGTACCGCATCCTGACGATTTTGCGTTGCATAACAAATATCATCTTTTTTCTGCTCTTGAATCGACGTAAATCGTGCTCTTAAAGCATCAACCATGATTTTAGTATCCGTCATGGACAGTGTCGTTTGAGTCACATAAGCCAGATTATCGGGATTATGAACTACTAATTTTTCCACATCGGCAGGGGTTTCGACCAAATAAATGCCGCCATTTTCGGTGCATTTTTCATACTGCCCCATCGTGCCTTCGACTTCAGGATGTCCCGCATGACCAATTAAAATCACTTCGCGGTCTGATTTGGCATGTTTAGCGACTTGAATATGCACTTTAGTGACTAACGGGCAAGTCGCATCAAATACCGTTAAATTACGTTCTTTGGCTTCTTTTTGGACTTGTTTAGAGACCCCATGCGCACTAAAAATAAGATAAGAACCGACAGGGACATCGGTTAAATCTTCAATAAAAATCGCGCCTTTTTCTTTCAGACCGTCTACTACTGTACGGTTATGCACAACTTCATGGCGTACATAAATTGGTGCGCCAAAGGTTTCAATGGCTTGATCGACAATTTCAATAGCGCGGTCAACACCAGCACAAAATCCACGAGGGTTAGCGAGTAAAATTTTCATATCTTGACTTATTAGGTTGGTTATTTTTGGAATGACGTTATTCTAACTCAACAAGACAAGCACGGCTATTAAGTTAAGTTGGAATATAAGTAACTATTCATACCACCAAAATGGGTACGGGATTATCAAATCACAATTCGCGTCTAACAACGATTCTTCAAACAATACGCGTTAGGTCGAATCAACAGGATTGCAAAGCAATTCATTCTTGCCTTGTTCCATTTGAAATGTTCGTTTAGTATTTACCGATAGTGCCTTAGGATAGGCTGAGGGTCAAAGCCCATCATTACGAACGACGCGTTTGCTTCGTTAATACATCCTATCGCTCTTACATTCTATTTAGCTCGTCGAAAGGGTTAATATTTTGTAGTATTTCAACGAGTTATTCTATTTTTGTCATGTACAAAGAAATGAGGTATACGATTATGAAACTTTACTCTTTAATATTGACTGGACTTGTGCTTTTTTCTACCGCTGCGCTGGCTGTTGAAGAACCTAGCCCTGAGAAGATTGATGCGGTACATCAACGCGAGAAGCTAGTAGAACCCTTTGACGTGGATCAAGTCAATGAAATGTTTACTAAAACGGTTCATGGGGGTGTCCAGCATGTGGTCGTTAAATCAGCAGATAATACCAAGCAAATAAAGTTGATTCAGGAGCATCTACTTAAAAAAACCAATGAACTCAGTAAAGGCGATTTCTCTGAAACTGAACGCATACATGGTGCTGATATGCCGGGACTTGTCGTGTTAAAAACGGCACAACCTTATGATATAAAGTATGAATATGAAGCGTTGCCCAATGGTGCGCAAATTCATTATTCAACTGAATATCCGAAGTTTGCCCAAGCCCTGCATGAATGGTTTGATGCTCAGGAGAAGGAACACGGCAACGAAGTGATACAAGAACACAGTAAACACCATTTAACACCTAAAGAATAACAAGATAAGCTCATGTCAATAAGTTCGGCTGTATAAATAAACGACCGAGGTCTTCAAGACCTCGGTCGTTTGGGTAACTTATACACGCCGACTTTTTGCTAAAAACTTAACAAATGCGGTAGATACATACTGTCTTGACGGTATCTACACGCTGGATTATCACTTGCTTTTAGAAACTAATCAGCCTTGCAGTAAGAAGGAATCCAACTGCGCTCAATAATGTGAGGCGGTAACTGATTAAAATCAAATTTTTCGCCATCTTCAATCATTTGTTTTAAATCAAATAATTGCCCTATTTCAGGAATATCATTGAAAAATAGAGTATAAAAAGGTTTAACTAACCATTTAGAAATTTTGATACCAATTGCACCGACAAAGTTTCTACGCTGCCCAACATGCGCGGCTTCATCAATGGTAATTTCATCCAGTAAGGCTTTTAATCTATCGCGTACTTCAGGTTCATCGGCTAACACCTCATCAAATAAGTGTTGTAAATGAACATAAAAGGTCACGCCCATTAATTCAGTCACAAATGCGGGTGAGTCTAGTAAAAAACTGGGTATTTTAGGAAAAAATTCATACACTTTTTCTTTCCACGGTGAAAGCGGCACCCATTCGACTTTATCCAACCCGCAGGTTTTCAGCATTTCTTCAAACAAACGCACATGACAGAATTCTTCTGCTAAATGTATTCGAGAAATTTTATCTTCAAGTGTGCGGCAATCCGCCATGCTAGGCGCGACATTCCATGCCCCTTTAATGCCGACCCATTCATGGCGGGCAAATTTATAAATGCCAGTCAACATCAATGTCATGCGATCCAACGACTTAGGATCATCGACCATCGTAATATAATTACGATAAAAAACCTCAGGATTGGCTAAAGGTGTCCGCAATTTTACTGGATTGTCTTGAAAATATTGCAACTTAGCGCGTTTTTTGAGTAAATCTCTTTCTTCTTCGAACAATTCACCGCCGTGTTGTTGAGTGAAAATCCAATAATCTTCAAAGTTTTCTTTGCGTTGTTGTTCGGTGCTAGCCGTAAAAATGGAACGATATTTAGCGGAACTCATAAAAACCTTCGTATTTAAGTGTAAAGATGCACGTTTATTGTACACGAGATATTACATTAATAATCTCATGGTTTATTAATAGTCAGGTTGTATTATAGCTAACTACGGATTACGATTTATTACATTGTCTTTGTGATGTAAGCTGATTTTTACCAATGACCAGCCTGCAAATAACAGATTAATGCCTAAAAATAAACCCAGTAACCAATCAGCAGTTTGTGGCCAACCTGACCATATTATTAAGGCTAAAACCAACGGTGTAATACCACTAAAAAGTACAAAGCCCCAATGCGCCATAGGGCGCATCATTAATGCAAAAGAAATTTTTGCTACTCCTTCTATCGCAAAAAACAACGACATGAGCATCGTTAGCGTAAGAACGCCCCCCAGCGGATTGGCAAGAAATAAGTAACCAATAATCACCTTTGACATCCTCCTCCAGCTAAAGCAGGGGGATTCCTACTGCTAGACGCTTATGCCCAAGCGCGAGAATATTCTTAGCCGCATTAATATCTCTATCATGCGTCGTGCCACACTCAGCACACGTCCATTCTCTTATTCGTAAACCTGTTCTACCTTTCGGACTGCTTTGGCTAATTAAGCCACAGCACGAACAAGTTTGGGTAGTGTAGTTTTCGTTGACTTCTATAAACACGCCTTGCGTCGCTATCGACTTATATTCAAGTTGTGTTTTCAGCATGAACCAGCCTGCATCAAGGACGGATTTAGCCATCTTGGTTTTTGCGAGTTTCTGACTGCTAATGTTGCCAACGATTATTAAACTATTTTCTTTGACTATTTTGTGGGTGAATTTATGGATTGCGTCCTTACGGGTGTTTTTTATCTTGGCATGAATAGCCTTAACGCGCTTTTT